>JAHJRJ010000218.1 GCA_018830765.1 Bacteroidota bacterium
AATCCGTATTCGGGTGAATTATACTGACGCGATAAAATTGCACCAAGCTCGTGCTTAATGACTGACGCAACTCTTTCTACACGTATTGACATTTATGATAATTTTCTCTTTAATTCAACAATTTTAAACGGTTCAATAATATCACCGACCTTGATATCGTGAAAGCCGTCCAAGCCGATTCCACACTCGTAACCTGATTCGACTTCGCGGACGTCATCCTTAAATCTTTTTAGCGATTCTATGCCGCCTTCAAATATTACAATACCATCGCGGAGCAATCGGACTTTATTGTTCCGGACGATTCGTCCATTTAAAACATAACAACCGGCGATTGTTCCGATTTTCGGAATCTTGAATATGTCGCGAACTTCTACTGAACCCATTACTTCTTCTTTGGTCTCGGGAGATAACATTCCCTCTAAAGCTTTTTTCACATCGTTAATTACATCATAGATGATGTTGTAAAAACGAATTTCTACATTTTCAGGTTCGGCGAGAATTCTTGCATTAACGTTAGGTCTCACATGGAAACCGATAATGATAGCGTCCGATGCTGCCGCGAGTAGAACGTCACCCTCCGAAATAGCACCCACACCTTTGTGAATTACGTTGACGCGCACTTCGGCATTTTGAATCTTCATCAATGAATCGGATATTGCACCGACCGATCCGTCAACGTCGCCTTTTACAATTACTTTCAAGTCTTTGATAGCGCCCTCTTGAACTTTTTGGGCGAAATTGTCCAATGTGATTGTTTGTACACCTCTGAAGTTTTGCTCACGTTTTAATTGAGTGCGTTTAAGACTTATTTCGCGTGCTTCGCGCTCGTTATCCATAACTACAAGTAAATCTCCTGCTTGTGGGATTGTGTCGAAACCAGTAACTTGAACGGGCGTCGATGGCTTCGCATATTCAACCCGGTTCTGTCTTTCATCGTACATTGCACGAACTTTACCACTCGAGAAGCCCGAAATAAACGGGTCGCCTACTTTCAGCGTCCCCTTCTTAACGAGAATTGTCGCAACTATTCCTTTTCCTTTATCTAATTGGGCTTCGACAATATTACCACGTGCTTTCATTTTCGGATTAGCTCTTAAGTTTAAAACTTCAGCTTCGAGCAATATTTTCTCGAGCAAAAGGTCAACGTTCTTCCCTGTCTTTGCCGATAATTCTACGGACTGATACTTGCCGCCCCATTCTTCAACTAGTATATTTCTTTCAGAAAGCTGTTGACGAATTTTTTCCGTGTTTGCATTCGGTTTGTCAACTTTGTTGATCGCAATGACAATAGGTACGTTGGCAGCTTGAGCGTGACTAATAGCTTCAACTGTTTGCGGCATTACCGAATCGTCGGCTGCGACTACTAGTATGACGATGTCTGTAAGCTGAGCACCTCGTGCACGCATTGCAGTAAATGCTTCGTGACCCGGCGTATCTAAAAATGTTATACTCTTGTTAGATTCAAGAGTAACCGAATATGCGCCGATATGTTGAGTGATTCCTCCAGATTCGCCTGCAACTACGTTTGAGCGTCTGATGTAATCGAGCAGCGAAGTTTTTCCGTGGTCAACGTGTCCCATAATTGTGACGACTGGCGGACGCGGTTCTAAAAGTTCTTCATCGTCCACCCCATCTTCCAATATCCGTTCTTCGAATTCGTTCTGGAATTCGATTTCCAAACCGAACTCTGCCGTAACTAACGTAATAATATCTTTATCCAATCGTTGGTTAATCGAAACCATTAGACCTAATTCGATGCACTTTTTTATAACGTCTGCAACATTCACTTGCATAAGTGACGCTAATTCGTTAACCGAAACGAATTCCGTAACCTTGAGTCTCGATTTGCTGCTCTCCAACTCCTGCTGAATTTTTAATTCTTCTTCTTCGCGTTCTTTTTTCTTTTTCCTTCTGAGTAAAGCACGCGCACTTAGGACGGTCTCATCCATTTCAGCAATCGTCCGTTTAATAGCACTCTCGACTTCTTCCTGGTTTATTTCGATATGCCGTATTTTTTTCTTTTTCTTCTTCTTGCGAGCTAATTCATCTACTTCTTCGATTGCTTTTTCTTTTAGCGCTGTTGCTACTTTCTTTTTCTTTTTCTTTTTATCTGCTTCAACTTGTGATGTTGTTTTTTGCTTGACTTCATCCTTTGCAGCTTCAGCAGCTTTAGTTTCTGCGGCGGTTTCTATTACCATCTTACCTTTGATCGTCAAACCCATCTTAGGTATAAGCCGCATATGTTTTTTTTCTTTGGGTTTCTCTTTCGTTACATCCGCTTTAACTGCCGCTTCTTCAGCGATGCGCTCAACCGAAGGAAATTCGAGTTCAGTTTCAACTATTTCCGGTCCCTTGACGGTTTCTTCATCAATTTTTATAGATTCCTCAACAGCACGAGGAAGTGCTTCAGTAGTAATTTTTTCTTTTACAATCTCTAGCTTTTCTTCTGAAGGGAAGGTTACTTCTGTTTTTGCCGTTTTAGCTTTTTTATCTACTTTGGGGGGTTCTTCTTTCTCGGGCTTCTTCTCGGCTTTTTTCGTGATACGTAACGATTGTATTTTACGTTGATGTTTTTCGGCAGTCTCTTTCTCTTTCTTGAAATGAGATAATATGATAGTGGACATCTCGTCTGTGACGATAGAATTTACCGTTTTGCCCTGATATCCTTTCTTGGTCAAATACTCAATAATTGTCTCATGAGAGATGTTTATCTCTTTAGCAAACTGGTATAATTTTTTCTTTTTTTCTACTTTTTCAGCCATCAATATGTTTTTTACCTATTGAATTTATTATCGGCATCAACTTTAGTTTTTTCCTCTTTTGTTACTGCGACAGCCGATCTTATTTCTTCTTCGCTATCTATCTCTGCTTCTTCTAACTCTTTCTTCATCATTTCTTTGATCTGTTCGATCTTTTCTTCATCCAATCCTTCAATCTCGAGAAGGTCTTCGACGTCTGCTTCGATGACATCTCGAGCGGTTTCGTAACCTTCTTCCATCAGTCTTTCGATAAGGACACCGCCTAATTCGACTCTAAATTCGCTCAGCTCCATATCGTATTCTTCTTCGCCGCCTTCTTTCTGAACATCAATATCGTATCCAACAAGTTTAGATGCAAGTCGAATGTTTTGTCCGTTTCTTCCGATAACTAACGACATTTGGTCTTTATCTACGGTTACGATCGCTTTCTTATTTATCTTATCAATTTGGATATTTTTTATCTTCGCCGGTGCCAAGGCACGTACAAGGAATTGCACAATATCATCAGAGTAGTTGATTACGTCAATATTTTCGTTATTTAATTCTCTGACGATTGAGTGAATTCTGACGCCTTTCATTCCTACGCAAGCACCTACAGAATCGATGCGGTCGTCGTGCGATTCAACTGCCACTTTTGCTCTTTCGCCGGGTTCGCGCGCAATTGCTTTGATTTCGATGATGCCGTCGTAAATTTCAGGTATCTCGTGCTCGAAAAGTTTTGAGAGAAATTTCGGGTCAGACCGGGAAACGATAACGTAAGCGCCGGTAGAAGTTTTTCTTACTTCTTTTACTAAAACTCTTATAGATTCCCCTTTTTTATATTTTTCGCGTGGTATCTGCTCACTCTTTGGTAATATAAGTTCGTTTTTGCTGTGAATTATCAGAACTTCGTTTTTCCTCGTCTGATAAATTTCACCGACCAAGATTTCGTTTATCGAATTCGTGTATTCATTGAAAACAAGATCCTTTACGATTTCTTTGGTGCGTTGGTTAAGAGTTTGCTTTGCCGTAAGTATTAATCTTCTGCCGAAATCTTTTAAATCAACGACTTCGACGAAATCGTCGCCAATTTCTAAAGGCTCGTCTGTTTTCTTCCGCACAGTTTCAATATCTATCTGTGTAGTCGGGTCGGTTACTTCTTCAACAATCTCTTTTTCCAAAAATATTTCAATGTCGCCTTTATCCATATTTACGACAACATCAAATCGAGCATCTTGACCATACTTCTTTTTCGTGATAGTAGAAAATACTTCTTCGATGACATTGACTAAAAGGTCTTTATCTATTCCTTTTTCGCGGACCATCTGTCCGAATGAT
>JAHJRJ010000219.1 GCA_018830765.1 Bacteroidota bacterium
ATTCACGCATTTTTCAGGATAAATATTACTTTTTGTTCTGAATTAACTTGATAAATTACACGATAGTCCCCAATTCGAATTCGATAACTTGATTCTCCGCTTTGAAGTTTACGATGTTGTCTAGGATATGGATCCTGTGAAAGGGATGAGATTGTTTCTATTATCCGGGGTATTTGTTGTCGGTCAATACTTTTCAAATCTCTTTTGGCAGATTCCTTCCAATAAATATTATAATATGCCATCAGAAACTAACTGCTTCTTTAAATCTTCAAAACTTGTTGTTGGTTCATCCCGACGTTCAGCAATAACCGCAAGATCATGAATATCTTCCATTAATTCTTCAAATTCCTCCAAAGGAATCACAACAGCAGTTTTATGACCCGCTTCATCAGTCAAATATTGTGTTTGAATTTTATTCAATTTATACTCCTATTTTAAGTTAAATCTATGAGAATATAATAAAAGAACTGATATTTTCAAATTGAACAAGAACAATGTGATTGAATTATTTAACTCGCATCACAGTAATTATAACAGACCGATTCATTATTGTTAACCTCCCGAAGGTTAAGCATCGTTTAAGCTTAATAAACCTTCGGGAGGTTGCCTAAATAAAAAAATCTATTTCCTCTTGTCCGGATACGGTGGTATCGGTAGTATTTGTTTTTCTTGAGTCTCCAGCTCTTTCAATATTTCTTCAATACCTCTGTTGAGTTGTTCATCAACACCTTCAAATTCCTTCGCGGGATCATTATCTACATAAATATCGGGTTCTACACCTTCACCTTCGATAATCCAACCTTTGCCTTCATCATCGTAGCGGGAAAACTCAGGCCGGTTTAAAAAGCCGCCATCAAGTAATGGTAGCGTTCCGCGAATACCCACTACGCCACCCCATGAGCGTTTGCCAATCAGTTTTCCCATTTTAAGCTTCCTAAATCGATAGGGGAATAAATCGCCGTCCGATGCAGAGAATTCATCTAACAAGCACACCTTCGGTCCCCAAACCATTGCTGCGGGGTCTGGTGTAGGTAGCGTGTTGCGAGCGAATGTAAACATGTTGATTTCACGGCGCAATCGTTCAATTAACATCGGTGAAACGTTGCCGCCTCCGTTACCGCGGACATCAATTATCAACGCCTTTTTCCTTAATTGCGGATAGAAATATTTCACAAACTCGTTCAAACCTCTCACGCCCATATCCGGAACGTGTATGTATCCAACTTTTCCGTTGGTTGCTTTTTCAACTTTCTCAAGGTTCGTCTGCACCCAATTGTAATAATACAGGCTCGATTCATCGGCTATTGGTAACACGGTTACTTCACGGCTGCCTTTGTCTTCGGGCTTCGAATTTAATTTCAGCTTAACCTGTTTTCCAACAGTGTTGACTAACGATTCATAAATATCAATCATCTCATTCGTCGGTTTACCGTTAACTGTTATGATGTAGTCGGCTTCTTTTGCATTAACACCGATTTCAGTTAAGGGTGACCGCGCCGATTTATCCCAATTCTGTCCTTTCAAAACCTTTTTGATTCTGAAATATTTTGAATCTGGATCTTTTTCAATTTGAGCGCCGAGAAAACCTGTTTGTATCTTTTTAGGACTTGGTAAATCTCCGCCACCAACATAAGCGTGGCCTGCGTTCAACTCAGCAATCATTTCTCCGATAATATAAGTTAAGTCGGCTCGATGATTCACGAACGGAACGAGCGACTCATAGTTTTTTCTCACGTTTTCCCAATCGACACCATGCATATTCGGTGCGTAGAAAAAGTCACGCATCTGCCGCCAGCTCTCGTTGAAGATTTGATTCCACTCGGCGTGCCTGTCGAGTTTCATCTCCATTCCACTGATTTTTAGAAACTCTTTCAACTCAAGTTTCGCTGTCGGTAAATCAATTATTGCATACTGCTTATCTTTCGATATAAGCATCTTTTTATTGTTTGCAGAAATCTCGAAGCCATCAATTGCACTGAGTTCTGTTTCCTTTTGCTTATCCAGTTCATACATTTTCAAGAATGAGAGTGTATCCCGACTGCCTCGCTTCATATAGTAAAGTTTATCACTAACTGAAACCAAACTGCGATAATCAGCTACCTCAATCGGAAGAACCGCAATCCTCTCTTTTATTCCATTGATATCAACTTTTACTATAACTTCGGGCTTCTTTTTTTCATCAGATTTCTTCTCAACTTTCTCATCCTTCTTTTCCAGTTTTAACTCCTCCTGTTTAATCTCTACTTCATCGCTCTTTGGTTCAAGAGGTGATTTTACATCTTTCGATAATGTGAGAAAGTAAATTCTCGACATATCCTGGTATGCGTGGTTCCACTCTGTCCGGCTGTAAATCGGATTGAAATCTCTGTCGGAAACAAAGAACAGGAATTTTCCATCCGAGCTGAAAACTGGTTTTGAAGAACTATACCAACCATCTGTAATTTCAAAAGATTTTCCGCTTTCGAGCGAGTAAAGATAAATCTTCGTCATTCCCTCGGCTTCCGATTTCGCATAGCTAATCCATTTGTTGTCCGGCGACCAAGCATAGTCGCTGAATTCCCAAACCTCCGCTTGTGCAACTTCCGTAATGGATTTCGTTTGCACATCCACAAAGCGTAGTCTTAATTTTTTATCAGCCCACATTATTTTACGACTGTCGGGAGACCAGTAAATTTTGTATTTGTATGTATCAGAATTTTTAGTAAGCTGAGTAGGAGCTGAGCTGTTATCCTGAGACACGATGTAAATCTCATCCTCACCCGTTGCATCGGAGATGTATGCAATCCATTTTCCATCAGGCGACCATAGTGAGTTGCGCTCGTGCACACCGGGTGTGTTCGTCAAGTTGCGGATGTTTCCATACTTTTCGGGAACCGTGAAGATATCACCCCGCGCACCGAATAATGCTCTTTTCCCGTCAGGCGAGATTTCGTAGTTTGTTATAAACTTGCTTGCATCAATAAGCTGTGTCCGTCCGCTAACCATATCATCGGCAATAGTGATTGGGACTTTATCATATTTCTCAGTTGCTAAATCAAACTTATAAATGTAACCGCCATACTCGAACACAATAACATTCTGACCAAGCGAAGGAAATTTTATATCGAAGTCTTTAAATTGTGTAAGTTGTTTTGTTTGCGTTGTATTCAAATCATAAACGTAGAGATTCATCCGTTTATTTTCATCTCTGTCAGAGAGGAAATAAATTTTGCTTCCGCTCCACATTGGAATAATATCCTGTGCTGAATTCTTTGTGATATTTTCGGTCTTCTTTGTTCTAAAGTCGTATATCCAAATATCGTCAGCCATACCACCGCGATAACGTTTCCAAGTTCGGAATTCACGGAACACGCGGTTGTATGCAAGTTTGGAATCGTCAGGTGAATAAGAGCAGAACCCTCCACGCGGTAGCGGTAATTGATTAATGCTTCCACCTTCAAGAGATGCTAAATACAATTGTCCTTTAAAATCGTTGAACTCTCTCATTCGGGAACGATAAACAATATTTTTATTATCATGCCGCCACCCCATCACGATGTTGTTTGGACCCATCCGGTCGGAAACATCATCGCGACCCAGAACGGGTGTGAATGTAAGTCGCCTAGGCACACCGCCTTCTGCTGGTATCAGATAAACTTCACGGTTACCATCATATTCGCCTGTGAAGGCAATCCATTTACCATCGTGAGAGAAGCGGGCGAACATCTCGTAACCCTCGTAACTTGTAATTTTGCGTGCAATACCGCCATTTGATGCAACAGTATAGAGATCACCTGCATAGGTGAAAACAATTTGGTCGTTGTAGATTGCAGGGAAACGCAAGAGGCGGGTTTCATCTTGAGAGAAAAGAAAAGCAACATTTAATAAGATAAGGAGTAATATGATTTTTGATTTCATTGAGGATACCTTTCAAACTTTTAATTGAATGAATTATTGGAAATTCTGGATTAAAATACACAAGAACATACGAATTTACAAACAATAGACAGGTAGGATTACGATATAATTGAAATTTTGTTTCTCTGTGTAAAAAAAAATAATTACAAGAAGAGCGTGGAGGGTTATAACTGGTTTTTAAGTTGTAACTGAGTTGGGTTCACACGAAATCACTAATAAAAGTTGTTGCTATTATTCAACCCAGTATAGACCAATGAACTCATCCCCTGACTGAGCTAAATCAACAATCGGGGGTGACCAAAAAGTGGAAGATTCCTTGTAGTGCGAACTTTAGTTCGCTTAAATTTCATCAAAAAGCGAAATGAATTTCGCTCTACATCCCTCTCAAAGAACTTTTTGGTCACCCTCGGAGCATTGCTCAAACCTTGATAGGGGGTTGAGTTAATTTTATCACGGGACATTTGTGATTAAAAATTGAAATATGCTTTTTTAAAAACAAATAGCGGCAGTTACAAATTTGGCCAGAAGCAAAACGCAAAAGGCTTGGTTAGAACTGACACCCAAAGAACGCTAAGACAATTAATTTTACACTTTAAACTTTTCATTCATTTAAGTCGCAGTAATCGGAATGACCCGCCAGAACCCCGAAGAATTCGGGGTGAACGACACCCGCTCAAACCCCGCCCGACCGGCTGACGCCAGTCAGGCGGGCGGGGACAGAGTCGGGCGAGTTGTCGGGCTGGCATTCCGATTTACAATTTACTCCCACACTGAAATAATCGTATCCCTCTTCCAATTTATATCATCCTTCTGCGTATAGTCCGTCGTGTAATGTAAGCCGCGACTTTCTTTTCTTACCATAGCGCTATGGATAATCAGTTTCGCTATTAATGCCAAATTACGAAGTTCAATCAGTCCTTCAGTTACTTTTGTGCGTTTGTAAAACTTCTCGATTTCATATTTGATAAAGTCGATTCTTCTGAATGCCCGGTCCAGGCGCAAATCTGATCGAACTATTCCCACATAATCCCACATAATCTCCTGTATTTCTCTTCTATCGTGCGAAACCAACACCCATTCTTCTGCATTAAATGTTCCGCTGTCGTCCCATTCTGGTATGTCTGGAATTTTAGTTTTATTCGTCAGAATAAACTCACGCCCTGTATTTGCAGCACGATATGAAAAAACAATTGCTTCGAGAAGCGAGTTACTTGCTAACCTGTTGGCACCGTGCACACCTGTCATTGCAGCTTCGCCGCACGCAAGCAATCCGTGAACATTCGTTTTTCCAAAAACATCGGTTATTACTCCACCGCATGAATAATGCGCCGCAGGAACCACGGGAATAAGCTCTTTAGTAATATCTATCTTATATTTCTCTAAACAGGTTATATAGATATACGGAAATTTTGATTTAACATCGTCCGGCGGTAAATGACGCAGGTCTAAATTAACATACTCGTCACCCCTTTTTTTTAACTCAGTATCAATCGCACGTGCTACAATATCGCGAGGTGCAAGCTCGTTACGCGAGTCATACTTGTGCATAAACCGTTCGCCGTCTTTAGTCCGTAAATATGCTCCAAATCCACGCACTGCTTCCGAAATCAAAAATGCAGGAGAACCCGAATCGTATAATGTAGTTGGGTGAAATTGGATGAATTCCATATTTCCAATGTATGCGCCTGCCCGATATGCCATTGCGACGCCGTCACCTGTTGCTATTGACGGGTTAGTCGTATGCAGATATACGTGTCCGAGTCCACCGGTCGAAAGCAATGTAATACCTGCAATAAACTTTTTAACTTCATTTATATTAACATCTAAGACGTATGCCCCCCAGCAATTGATAGGTCTATCTTTATCTATTCCAAGTCCTAAATGATGCTGAGTTATCAAGTCAATCGCCAAGTGATTTTCGAAGACCTGGATATTGGAATGTTCAGCAATACGATGCAGCAATGCGCGCTCAATTTCACGACCGGTTAAATCTTTCGCGTGAACGATTCTATTTCTTGAATGTCCCCCTTCCCTTCCCAAATCTAAATGTCCATGCTCCGCTGTAAACTGAACTCCAACATCTATCAATTCGCGCAGCCGCTGTGGTCCTTCAGTAACTAAAATTTCGACAGCATCTTTATGACACAAACCACTTCCTGCTTCGAGCGTGTCTTGGATATGCAGGTTAAAAGAATCGTCAGGGGCTAATACAGAAGCAATACCACCTTGCGCGTAGTTTGTGTTCGATTCCGCTTTTGCCTTTTTGGTGATTATGGCAACCTTCCCAAATTC
>JAHJRJ010000220.1 GCA_018830765.1 Bacteroidota bacterium
ATACACCAACAACTTAATTGGGGACGCAAAAAACTCAACAGAGGTAAAAGAGTTTCACATTACAGAGTGGCAGAACATACTGAAAGAACATCGTCTTGAATAAAAAGAAAAAAGCACTACGCCTAACAAACAGCCTTACGACACTCGCTTTATGGAAAGAAAATTATTGTACTCGTTCAATGTCTCACTCACTTTTAATTGGTTTATATGATGTTCGTTCGCCATTGCGTTTTTTGCCGATACGTTATCCGTCATGCCGCACGTTCATAGGCGAAGTTAAAGCTGCGGCTGGCTTGGTAATAAATAAGTGAGTGATTTAATTGAACTTTGTATCTGAAAATAAAATTTATACTAAATCAATAAACATTAATTAAGTGTGCGGCACGAACGTCTAACTTGAAACGTAGAACGTTTCAAGCAAAATAACGACGCTGGATAAAGCCATTGTAAAAACTCGCTCAACAGTTTTGCTCATGATTCTAAATGTTAATTAGAAAGGTGGCTCTTCTATAGACGAGGTTGCAGGTAATAGAGCTTCTAACGAATCGAAAGCGCGGTTTTCGAATCCCGCATGTTCCTTTATAAAAGTTAGCCGTGCAATACCGGTAGGACCGTTACGCTGTTTACCGATAAGAATCTCAGCGAGGCGTTCGGTCGGTATTATATTGCCATTCTCATCTTTGACCGTTTCGATATTAAACATTTCAGGCCTGTGTACAAATAGAACCACATCAGCATCTTGCTCGATCGCTCCCGATTCCCTCAGGTCGGCTAACACCGGTCGTTTATCGCCTCCGCGAGTTTCTAGAGCACGGTTCAACTGAGATAATGCTATTACGGGTATGTTTAGCTCTTTTGCCAATGCTTTCAATGAACGTGATATCATAGAAATTTCACGTTCTCTGCTCTCCAAGCTTCTTGGTGGATGTACTAATTGGAGATAGTCGATGATAACCATTCCGATATCGTGTTCGGATTTCAACCGTCGGGCTTTTGCGCGGATTTCGAGTATCGAAAGAGACGGTGAGTCGTCTATGAAAATTTTTGCTTCGGCTAAACGGCCGACAACCCTGCTTAATTTTTTCCATTGATCTTCGGGGAGTCTTCCTGTTCTGAGTGAATGCGCATTGACGCGTGCTTCAGATGAAAGCATACGCGTTACCAACTGCTGCTCCGACATTTCTATACTAAATATTCCAACCGCTGTTTTTTTTACAGGATGGAGCGATGCATTCCGCGCTATCGAAAGCGCTAACGCTGTTTTTCCTTGGCTTGGTCTTCCAGCGATTATGACTAAATCGGAATTCTGAAAACCGCCTGTCAAATTATCCAAATCGGTGAATCCACTCGGTACGCCTGTAATTCCTCCGTGCATCCCGTGCAGTTTTTCTAAACTCTCGAAAGCTTCAGAAAGAGCTTTTTTAATCGGTGTGGTACTTTTCTTTAACCGATGTTCGGATATCTGAAAAATTTTCGTCTCTGCTTCATCGAGTAAGTCAATCGCATCTTCTGTTTCGTTATATGCACGAGACGCGATTTCGGACGAAGCTGTTATTAAACCACGCATTAATGCTTTTTCAAGTATAATGTGTGCATGGTATTCCACGTTTGCAGCAGTGGTTACTTTGATCGAAAGCTCTGCGAGATAAACCTGTCCGCCTATTTCTTCTAAAGTTCCTCTCCTGCGTAGTTCCTCGGTAAGAGTTACGGTATCAACAGGTTCGTTTCGCTCAAAAAGTGCGATTATCCCCTCAAAAATTTTTTTGTGAGCGTTCTTATAAAATGTTTCAGGATGCAAAATTTCTAACAATTTTGGAACTGCCTCTTTATCTATTAAAGCAGCGCCGAGGACCTGTGATTCAACATCTACGGCTTGGGGAGGCACACGTCCTTGATGCATTGCATCTATGTCAATTCCTTCGCGGAAGGAATTTGAGCTATCTCTCTTTTTACTTCTCTTTTTGTTTTCAGTCATAGTTTACAGATTATTAATGTTGTTTAACTCGTTGTATAACTTTCTAAACATTTTCATATCTTCCCAAGCGGGGCGTTTCCAATTCGGGTTACGCAGTAATGCAGCGGGATGGTAAGTTATGATTAATTTTGTGTCTCTATATTTGTGCACTTTCTCGCGAAGCCTCGTCAGGGTGTCATTGGTTTGGAGCAGCCATTGTGCGGCAATCCTTCCGAGACAAATTATAAATTGCGGTTTTATTAATTCAATTTGTTTTTCCAGGTAGGGTGTGCACGTTTCCATCTCGGTTGCTAAGGGGTCACGGTTCTGTGGTGGACGGCATTTCAATATGTTGCAAATATACACCTCTTCGCGTTTTAGATTAACTGCTGCCAAAATTTTATTCAAAAGTTGGCCCGCTCTGCCTACGAATGGCTCGCCTTGCGCATCTTCGTCGACTCCCGGCGCTTCTCCGATAAACATTACCTTTGCGTTAGGATTGCCCACACCGAACACAAAATTTGTTCGAGTAGATCCCAACGAACATTTCACACAAGAAGAGATTTTTGAATTAAGTTCGTCTAACGTCCCGGATTTTTGCCAATCTTCGATTACTTCATTTTCGAGGATTTTTGCTACCGCAGATTTTTCTGGATATATCAAATTGCCGAAAAGTTCTTCCTGTTGCATAAAATACCTTTCAATATCAGTAAGCAGATTATAAATGTCTTTCTGATTATCATTCATTGCTTATTATAGAATTCTAAAACACGGTTTAGTAATTCATTGGCAATCGAATGTTTTGTCATTTTTGGTAAGTTTTCTTCTTTACCGCTCTTGTGAATAATCGTTACGATATTCGTATCACCGCCGAAACCAGCGCCTTTTATTTTCGGATTATTTAGGACAATCAAATCAAGATTTTTTTTCTTCAACTTGACTTTTGCGCTCGATAAGCCCTCATTAGTTTCGAGCGCAAAACCAACAAAAACTTGGTTCTCTTTCTTTTTAAATCCTATAGTTTCTAAAATATCCTTCGTCCTTTTAAGGTTCAGAGAAAATGAGTTATCGCCGTCCTCTTTTTTAATTTTTTGTTCTGAATACTCCGTAGGTGTAAAGTCAGCAACTGCTGCCGCCATTATAAGCGCATCGGCTTTGCGAATATTTCTTACCGTTGCGTTATACATTTCTTCCGCCGTTTCAACGTCAATTCTTTTTACAAAATTCGGTGTCTGTAAATGAGAAGGTCCGGAAACCAGAGTCACTTTAGCGCCGCGCATAGCTGCATTTTTCGCAATCGCAAATCCCATCTTGCCGGATGACCTGTTACCGATATATCTTACGGGATCAATCGGCTCGTGAGTCGGTCCCGCAGTAATAAGAATATTCAACCCAGTCATGTCGTGTTTTAAGTTTTGCAAAAAGACGTCAACCGACTTAATAAGCTTGTTAATTTCAGGTAATCTTCCTTTTCCGGATAAACCGCTGGCAAGCTCGCCGATTTCAGGATTGATTATGAAATACCCACGTTCTTGCAGATTATTAATGTTCTCTTGCGTAACGGGATTTTCCCACATATATGTATCCATAGCCGGGGAGATGATGACGGGACATCTGATAGAAAGAGCCATGATGGATACAGGGTTATCGGCTATGCCGTATGCTATCTTTGCAATCGTGTTGGCAGTCGCGGGTGCAATGAGCAAAATGTCAGCCCACGTACCGAGGTGAATGTGCCAAGTTTCGGCTTTGACTGTTGGTACCGACGAATCGGGGAAAGTATCGGTAACGACATCGTTTTCAGAGAGAGTCGCTAACGTTATAGGGTTAATAAATTCGGTAGCCGCTTTAGTCATCACTACACGCACTTCAGCGCCGGCTTTTTTAAATTCACGCACCAGCAGCGGCATTTTGTATGCAGCAATTCCGCCAGTAATCCCCATTAATATTTTTTTATTTTGTAGCATCGTCTTTGTAGCGGACTTGTAATTTATCGTTCAGTAATTCATCGATAGCGATACCAGTCGGCTTTGCTCTTTTCTCGAAATCACGAGCGATCAATAATTGGTCTGGATTTGGCTGAACCTCCATCGGTTCAGATTCGTCTGGTTCGATACTCGAAAGTTTGGTGAGCACAGTTTCAAGCCGTTGGTTGAACTCGATTTTGAGTTCTTCGTTTACTTGCTGTGCCCGCTTCGAGAGTACTACTATCGATTCATATATGTTTTCTACTTTTTCTTCTAAATCTTTTAGGTTTATCGGTTTAATTGGCATTTATACTCCTTCTGAATAATTAATTAATTGATTGCATAATAATGTTATTTACTTCTTCGACGGCTTTTTGCAAGTCGTCGTTAAGAACTACATAGTCGAAATTATTTTTTTGTGTAAATTCAATTTCGACTCTGGCAATTCTTTTTTTCATCGTCTCTTCGTTTTCGGTCTGCCGGCTCTTCAGTCTTTGTATCAACACGTCGTGATTGGGAACATCTATAAATATCAGTATCGTTTCCTCAGGAAAATATTTTTTGATGGATAAAGCGCCTAAAACATCTATGTCGAAAATAATCGATCTTCCTGCATCCAACGATTTTCTCACTTCTTCTTTTAGAGTTCCGTAATAATAGTCGTAAATTTTTTGCCATTCCACCAATTTGTCTTCGTTTATGTATCTTTCGAATTCTTCTTTTGTCGTGAAGAAATAATCCTTGCCGTGGATTTCGGCATTCCGTCTCGGTCGTGTTGTAGCAGAGACCGAAAAATCAATCTCGGGATGGATGCGTAAGACTTCGCGTGCGATAGTTGTTTTACCGCATCCGCTCGGAGCTGAAATTACAAACAGTTTTGGTCGTGTCATAAATTACACTTATGCTAATTTTCACTCGATATTTTGAATCTGTTCTCTGATTTTTTCCAACTCTTCTTTAATGCCAATTGCTAAATGAGCGATTGTAGAATCGTTGGATTTAGTCCCAATAGTGTTTGCTTCTCGGTTTATTTCTTGAATTAGAAAATTCAATTTTCTGCCTGAGGATTCAACATCTTCCATCGTTTCAAGGAAAAATTTATTATGACTTTGTAATCTTATACACTCTTCCGTAATATCCAACTTATCGGCGAGGAAAATGATTTCTTGCTCGAGTCTCTTTTCGTCAACCTTATCGCCGTTCTCTAAGAGTTTGTTAACTCGTTCCCGTAACCTTTCGCGTTCGACCGGGATACGCTTTTTCGAAAGCTGAATAATCTTTTCGAGTTTATTCTCGATGAGTTTGATTCTTTTCGTCAAATCTTTTTTTAGCTCTTGTCCTTCTTGCTTTCGCATCTTTAACAAGTTAGCCAATGATAATGTAATAGCTTTCTCACACAATTTCCATTCTAAATCGTCGTCTAAAGATTTTTCCTCGACTTGAATTATTTCCGAAAACTTTAATAGATGGTCGAATGTTATTTTATCGTCCATCTTTAGCGATTTCTTCAAGTTTGTAAGTAGCTTGTAATAGTCGTGAGCAGCTTCTGCGTTGATGATTAACGGTGTCCGTCCTTGCTCGTATCCTTCAACCGATATAGAAATGCTAATTTTTCCGCGATCCAATTTATTCCGCAAAATATCTTTTACGTCGCTCTCACGATGTGATTGGCTTTTTGGCAAACGAACAGATACTTCCAAAAAGCGGCTATTGACGCTGCGGATTTCGGCAACGACGGTAGTATTTTTGTGCTTCACTTCACCCCGGCCGTAGCCGGTCATGCTCATAATCATTTGTTATCCTGTTTCACCTTATTTAAATTACGAAAAATTTATTACATCAGCAAGCTATGATTGTTTGAGTACGAATGAAAATTTTGGTATATTTCTATGGGTAAAGTAACTATAAGAAGAAAAATATGTTAAATCATTTCACTACTCTCCAAAATTTAGCAGAAGAGTTCTCGAAAGAATTTAAATCGGGAACAATCCTGGAAATATTTAGTCAACAAAAGAACGAGCTAATTATTTCTGTAAGCACTCACGGGACAATTAAAGCACTGGTGGTTTCAATTAATCCGCAGATGAATTTTGTTTTCTTGCGCGAACAGATTGCGCGTGCGAAAAGGAACTCAGTTTCATTATTCAAAGAGGTCACCTCAGCGCACATTCAACGTTGTACTGGCCATATTTATGAAAGAACGATAAAAATATCTTTATCCGATGGACGGAGTTTATATTTGAATTTATATGGGACGGCTTCGAGTAATATATTCCTTACTGATGAGAACGATATCATAATAAACAGCTTCAAGAATAGTAAAGATTTTGCTGGAAAGAAATATAATGAGATTACAACAAATTTGGATGAAGATATCATGAATTTGATACCTGACTTTAAAAGTTTCGAAAAACAAATACTATCGGATGAAAATAAAACAACATTCAAATCTTTGAAATCGGTTTATCCGTTTTTAGGTTCTACTTTAACTAGGGAGGCGCTTCACAGGTCTAAAGTTGAAGATAAGGTACACGTATCGGAATTGACTACGGAAGATTACAAGCATATATTCCAAAAGTTGAAGGAAATATTTATCGAATTAAGCAAGCCGGAACCCACGATTTATTACACCGCTGATGTGCCGAGAGTTTTATCGATGATTCAACTTCAGCATCTGAGCGGGGCAACGGCAGAAAGCTATAAAAGCGTGAACGAAGCAGTGAAAAATTTTGTGATAAAATCATTCAAAGCTCATAATATTGACAGCGACAAGAAAGACCTTCTTTTGAAAATCAGAAATGAGCTTGACAAAGCCCGGAGGACTGAAAAAGCCTTACAGTATGAAGTCTTGGAATCCGACCGCGCTAAGAATTATGAACACGTAGCAAAAGTTATATTAGCTAACTTACAGCATCTCACGAAGGGAACAAAAGAGATCGATATCGAAGATGTATTCAATAATAATAAGTTGATGAGAATAACGCTTGACCCGAAGCTCAATCCAGCACAAAATGCTGAAAAATATTTTGATAAAGCTCGTAAATCAAAAATAGCTCACGTGGAATCAATTAAGAGACTTGCAGGTGTGAAGAAACAAACCGCGTTACTTGAGAAACTACTCCTACATTTAGATAACTGTCATACAAAAGAACAGGTAAATGAATTCAAAGAAGAATACGAAACAGATTTGAAGGCAATGCATCTGATTACCTCGAAAGAGAGAGCAGATTTGCCGCCGTTCAGAATTTTTAAAGTTGCCGGCGGGTTCGAAGTTTGGGTAGGTAAAAGCTCAGCGAACAACGAGCTGCTTACGATGAAATATGCAAAGCCAAATGACTTGTGGTTCCACACGCGCGGGTCAAGTGGGTCGCATACGGTTTTACGTGTAGGAAATAGCAAAACCCAACCCGGGAAGGAAGCCGTTCGTCAAGCAGCAAGTATTGCCGCATACTACAGCAAAATGAGAAACGCTTCAAACGTACCTGTCGGTTATTGCGAGAAAAAATATGTTCGTAAACCTAAGAACACTCCCGCGGGAATAGTTACTATGGAGAGAGAAAAAGTTATTTTTGTAGAACCAGGTTTACCCGATGAAAATTGATTAAAAATTATTCGGATTATAGATACATTTACCGTCGCTTTGATAACCACAAAAATTACACATCTTTTCATTCCGTTCAAACGTCCCGCATTTTATTTCACTTATCATAGATTTTAATAGCGCTTCGAATTCTTGAAAATCTTGTCTATTGAAAAGGAAATTTTGAGGAGAATCAGGATAGGAAGTAAAAAGTATAGTGGCAATTACTTCATCTTGGTTGAATAAACGACTGACCAATAACGCGTAGAATATCATTTGCGAACGGAATTCTTGCGCTTTTTGCTCGATAAGATTTTTAGCAAAGGTTCCCGTTTTATAGTCTATTATACACCATTTCCCTTTTTCATTTTTGTAAAGTCTATCTATTGTTCCGGTTAAAAAATCTTCTCCGAAAACTGAGTTCACAGTAAATTCGGTTTTGTATTCGGGATATGAAAATATTTTTTTAACGTATCCGGATTCGTAAAATGATTTTATAGTGGATGAAATATTCTCCGTTACTTGATTAGAATCGAAAACATCTCCGGACATTTCATTCAACAAATAATCATCGATAAACGATTTGATCTGTACCTCATCGAATTCTTGAAAACGCTCTAAAATATTATGGATAATCGAACCGGTTATTTCACCGCGGATTAAGTCGTTAGCATCTTCTTCTTCGTTGAAATTCACTCGTTTGATATCCGGCTCGGGAATGCCGAGGTGATATTTTAAAAAATATTTTGTCGGACAATTCATGTATGTTTGTACTTGTGTAGCAGAGAAAAAATCTCTGTGGATGTGAGCGTGCAAAGGTTCGACTAATAATTCGCCGATTAACTTTCTCTCCGGCAGGGATTTTGCTACTGATGATTCTATCGGAATATCCTCGAGTGACTTGTAAACTTGAATTGTAAGATTATGTTTGATTGTTTTTGTGACATACTTGTTGTCAACCAGCTCCAGAGTTTTTACGAGAGCGTCCGGAATTATCAAATTTCCGGTTTTTATGGTATCAAACTCAATACCCAAACCTGTTAACACCCAATCCAAATAACCGGTTACAGAATTATTGACACTACCCGAAAGCACGAGCATATCTTTTGCCCTCGTGCAGGCGACATACAAAATTCTTTTTTCTTCAGCTTCGGTTTTTGAGCGTGATAAATTTTTAAGGAGTGCATAGTTTAACGGTTCAATTTTATCGGTACCGGTTTCTTCCGAAATCTTAAACCCTAAACCTAACTTATCATCAATAAAAGGAGGGGCGTCGTACTTGAAACTTTTATTCAAAAAAGGAACAAAAACTACGGGAAACTCAAGACCCTTTGCGGAATGGATAGTAAGTATTTGAACGGCGTCTTCTCCGTCTTCAATATTTGCCTGTCCCTCCCGCATCTCACCTGAGATCAAAAGTTTTAAACGTTCGACGAAATCGAAAAGATTTGTAAAACCTTTACCCTCAAATTCACGTGCTATACGAAGCAGTTTTTCGACATTGGATTTGCTCTGATCACCCCTGTCAATTCCGGAGATTGTGCCAAGCCACCCCGTCTGCCTGAAAATTCGATGAACAAGGGTGGGTATTGGCAAGCGGGTCGCATAATTGATATTATCATTCAGAATTATAGCAGCTCGCTTTGCATATTCAGATGCTAATTCAGTTTTCACATAAGTGATAAATTTGTTCCAGAAATTGGTTTCCAGTGATATGTTTACGATTTCGTACAACTCTGAATCGGAAACGACGAAGAAAGGTGACCTCAGTAAACCGACGAGAGCGACGTCGTCGTGATTATTTAACAGGAATTGAAAATAGTTGAAGAAATCGTATATCTCTTGTGTTTGATAAAAACCGATTCCGCCCGAGATAATATAAGGTATCTTGAATTTATTAAAACACTTCTCTAATTGCTTCAGATGTGTGCGGCTGCGAATTAATATAGCCGCATCTTTGAATTGAAAATCGCGAGAAATTTCTGTCCTGTCAAAAATTTGGTGTTTTGTTTGATGGAGGTTTAAGATTCTCCGGGCTATCATTTCACATTCGCCGGCTATCAATTCACTCTGTTTTTTCTTATCGCCCTCGTTATCGGTTTCTCCGGGAATCGAAAGTATCAGTTCGATTTTGCCGTGAGCCGGATTTTTTCTGCCCTTTATCAATTCATCATATTCAACTTCGTACTCTTGCTTCGATTTTTTCATTATACTTGAAAATACCAAGTTAACGAAGCACACAATGTCGGTTAAAAGTCGGAAACTTTCGGCTAAAACTATATTGCTTTGTTTATCCGTCTGTATCTCAAAAGCGTTTGCAATATCATATTTTGTTCGCTCGAAAACTTCCACTTCCGCATTCCTGAATCCGAATATGGATTGTTTCGGGTCGCCCACAATAAATAAATTTCCTGTTTTTAATCTGGAAAGTAACGGTAAAAAAATTTCGTATTGAAGAAAATTAGTGTCCTGGTATTCATCGATCATTATATATTTATACTTGTCAGCCAACCTTTTTCTAATGTCGTCATTCTCTAAAAGCCTTCGCGTTAATAATTGTAAGTCGTCGTAATCTAAATAACTCATCTCGCTTTTTTTATTATCGTAAATCTCAATCGCCATTTTATAAAGCTCAACGAGGGTCCGGCTGAACCGCAATAACGTTCTTTGATATGTTCCGAAATTTTTGTCGGTTACGGTTTCGATGATTTCTTTTACTTCAAACCACCCATCTCTGATATTCCGTGTATCGTCGAAAAATTCAGATGTGTCCGTGTTTCTGCCGATGACGTTCCGATTTAGGTTGCCTTCTTTGGTTAATAAATTTTTAACAATATTATAATAAAGAGAACATTTTTCCGTTTTTGGTAAATTTTCATCCCACTGAGAGATATTCGCTATTATACTTTCTGCACTCTTGGATTTTGAGGAAACAAGGATTTTAGATACTGAGTTTAACCAATCCGTATTGTTAACTACGGAATCAATTATTTCTTCTGCGTTACGTTGCCAATATTTTAAAATGTTATCGTCTGTATTTCCCGTTGAGAATATTCCACTTGGTTCAATCATCTTCTCAACATATTCACGCTTCTCCAGTAAAGTCGATAAAATATTTTGAATTTCTTTTTTCCCTAGGTTTCTCAATGTAAATATTAGTTCGGAATAGATGCCGGTGGAGCTGTCTTCTAAAGTCTTAGTTATGGATTCGACAACAGAATCATTTTGCAGAATGTTCCGGTCAACTCCTTCTAAAATCGTGAATGCAAAGTCGATGTTTGCTTCGACGGGAAATTGCCTGAGAAGTTGAGCGCAGAATGCGTGAATGGTCGAAATGTTTGCCGAAGAAAGATGGTCGTGGACATATTCTACCTTTTTCAGAAGTTCGCTGTTAGTTTCCGATTTAGACCTTATGATAACAGATTCGGCAATTTTTCTTTTCAGCTCGCTTGCTGCTTTTTCAGTGAATGTGATTGCAACGATTTCTTCAATGCGGCAATCAGTGTTCAGTAAAGCTTCAAGGAAACGGTTTACCAGCACAGTCGTTTTTCCCGACCCAGCATTCGCTGTGACAGATATATGCTGCTTCAGGTTGAGAGCTTGTTTTTGGCTTTCAGTGAAAATGGTTTCTGACATAACGTTTGGAATTTAAAACAATGAATTATCAATTCAAAATAATCCTTTTTATTTAATCCCGTAGGGATGTAATGCTTATAGTAATAGAAAAAATTCTTACCAAAACACAAGCCCCAGCGGGGCGAAATGTGAATTATGTGTCGTTCCTACGGAACTTGAATCGTGGGGATATACTTCCCTCTATAAACATTTCGTTCCTACGGAACTACCTTTTTGCGTAACATCACTTAATAAAAAAAGCCAGCTTTTTTTAGGGAAGCTGGCTTTTGATTTGAAAGAATAAAATAATTGTTAGAAACGATACGTGAGTGTGGCGATGATATTATGTGTTTTTACTTTTTCGTAAGTCCTTGAAGTCTTGTCGTAATTCGAGTGGAAAGTATCCCAGAAACCATAAGCGTAACCGAGATCGAATGCGATGGCATCCTGGAAGACGAATCTTACACCGGCAGTAATATATTTTTGGGCGTAGGATGTTGGATCGCCTTTATACGGCGATGGTAAGTATGCAAACCCGCCCCGCAAGGTTGTACTGCTGTGTGTTAATTCATACTCAGCACCTACTTTCAAGTTGACAGTTGGTTGAAATATCTCTTTGATATCAGTATTTAAATTGATTAAGTATGATGGTGCGTTACGGAATTCCATTTGTGTCCAATCGGTATATTCAACATCTCCTGATAAAAGAAGGTCAGCGATCAGATGAGAAGCGCCTGCGGTAAATACGAACGGTGAGACAACATCATATTCGGTTTTGGCTTTCGATGGTCCTTCGGGCGGATACTTATAATTATCGCCGTTGTCGAAGTAACTTTGGCCTTCCGAAGTAAATGTTTCTTTAATTGTAACCCACGAAGGAGTTTTTAACGCAAGTCCGATTCGTGTAAACTCAGAGAGGCGATACAGGAAGCCGAATTTTGCCGAAAAACCGTTGACATCAGCGTTCACAGTTTGGTCAATGTATATGGATTTGAAATCGAACGGAAAACGGGTAGCATTGTAAATATTAGCGAGGTCTTCTTCAACATAATTCCGCTGCCAGGTGTAAGAGCCGCTGATTATGTTCAGCGAAATACCGATGAATAGATTTTTAGCAGGCTCTACCGCACCTCCAAAGCTCCAGTTATTCAATCCACCGCCTTCTAAAACTTTACCGCTTTGTGTAACACTGTCTTGAATACGACTGTCAAAGATATAGCTATTCGGTCCGAGAGAATCTACGTTGGCAAGATAAAGCTCCCACGCAAGGTTACCTGCGGGTCTTTTTTTTGTGCCTGAACCATGGAGCGCATAATGTTGGATGATTGAACTTAAAGGATTAAATCCTTTGAAAGCTAAAGCAGTCGAATAATCGTTTACGCGATTATAACCTGCTGCAAATACTAAACTACCACGCGTAGTTGGAAAAGGATAAGCAACTCCTAAATTGTTGAGTTTAGTGCTGCTGTTGGAGAATGATCTATCGTTGCCGTAGAATGTGCTATTGTTCTTATAAGATAAAGTGGATAAGCCGAGAGAAAATTCGGACATCTTAATTTGTGCTAGTCCTGCAGGGTTCCAATATATTGCGGAATAGTCGTTTGCTATTCCTGCATAAGCCGAACCTAATCCTAAAGCTCTTGCTCCGATTCCAAATCCGGTTGAAGAATATCGTAAAGCATCTTCAGGAAATTGTGCTATACCGTATATTTGAAAAATAAAAAATAATGCCGTTAAAAATAAATTTATCTTTTTCATCTGTTTTTATCCTTGTTTATGTTTATTGACTATCTGCCGCCGCGTGGATTTCCACCACGAGATCCGCTGTCACCTGAGTCACTACCACCTCTTGAATCACCGCGTTGAGGTGGAGGACTTGATGGGGGAGGTGACGACGGTGCGGGTGTTGATGGTGCAGGGGTAGATGGCGGTGGTGTATATGTTCTTGTTTCGCCGCTGCGTGTCGATCCTTCGTCTCTTTTGCCGCTTCCTTCGTTTCTGGTTCCAGAATCGCGTGTAGCTGGAGGTACCGATTGACCGCGGCCTGTATTTTCGTAACGGTCTCTTCTTGACCCACTACGCGACTGTCCACTTTCGCCTCGTGATGAACCTGACCTATCGGTGGAGCGTGGTGTAACTTTGCCGGATGTGCCATCGCCGCGCGATGGTTTTCGAACCTCGGGAGTTGAGCCTGTTTGTGAACGTCCACCGCCTCCGGTAACTCCTACGCCTGTCGGTAAATCAAGCCCGCCTCTGCCGCTGATTCTATCTTGTCTATCGTCATAAGTCGGAGCTCCTCTTCCGCCTTGGTCACGTTGGTTACCGAAATCGCGTTTTGTTCGCTCAACAGTCCCAGTAGTTGAGATGTAGTAATGTGAGCCCCAGTAGTATGGATAGTAACTCCCATAGTAATAAGGATAATAATAATGCGGATAATAAACGTATGGTGTTCCGCAAATCCACGGGTCGTAGTACCAATATCTGTCGTAAAACCACGGGTCATAATATACCATGCTGAAGGCGTACGAGGGCCAGTAATACGATGGGTAATAAGAAAACATCCATCGATATCGCGGATACCAAGCACCACCATCGAAATAATAGTTATTGATTATCGTTCTTCCGTCCCTATCGTAATAAAATGTATCACTCTGCTCTTCTTGTGAGTAGTTCTCGATCCGATTGTTATCGTAATATTCATCTACATATTTCTTTTCATTCTTAATCGTTTCCAATTGTGTGTAACAACCGGAAATCAAAACTACTAATCCGAGAGTTGCGATGATTAAATATTTTTGCGTTTTCATTGCTGTTCCTCATTGTTTTTTACTTCTATTGTTAAAACAATATAAATGCCACTAAAATTCAATTATTAAGATATAATCTCGATTCAATCTACTTAAAATAATCTATAATATCAACATTATTTTTTGATTTATAGGCTTTGGGAGAGGGGTGTTTAAATCGCTATACAAACTGGTGCAATATGTTTAAAATTCAACACATTAGAATCTGCCTATGTATTCTATTGAAATAGTCCTGTTTCCAATACTGACTTTATCTTGATTCTTAATAATATCCTTGAGATTTACGCCTATTGTAAAGCCGTCTCCTAGCGATCCCCGAAATCCCATATTTAGATAACCTCTTCCTTTTCCGAGAGCTTTAGGGTCA
>JAHJRJ010000221.1 GCA_018830765.1 Bacteroidota bacterium
CCTTGATTAAGTCTTCCGGGTCGATGTTATCCGGGAGTTCTACATCTCGTTCTTTCCAAATTAATGGAATGTTGAACTGCCAAGCTTCAACTAAACCCTTCAAGAAGGTATGCGGACCGCCCAATAACAAAACGCACGGTAATAATGTATGACCTCGAGTTAACACTGTTAAATTTTGTTGAATGATTGAAGCATAAAGTGAAGCGATGAGTTCTTCGATAGGCACGCCCTGTTTTTGAAGTGAGTTTATATCGGTTTCGGCAAACACTCCGCACTTACCCGCAACCGGATGGGTTTTTACACCTTTAAAAGGTAAATTGCGCAGCAGCGAAGAGCTGACGTTAAGCTTCGCCGCAATTTTATCTATAACCGTACCTGTACCGCCTGCGCACTTATCATTCATTGTTACGATTTTTTTTCGACCGGAAGAATTATCATCTTTAAAAATTATAATCTTTGCATCCTGCCCGCCTAATTCGATTACTGATTTTACATCTGGGTGAAATTTTTCTACCGCTAAAGATATTGCGTTTACTTCTTGCACGAACTTACCGCCGACGTAATCAGCTAAATCGGAGGAACCGCTGCCTGTAAAAAATATCCTGGAATCTCCTTCTCTCAGGCCTAAATCATTTTCGATGACCTGTAAAAAATCGAGGGCTGTTTCAGCAAGCCGTGTTTCGTGTCGCCTGTAGTCGCTCCAAACAATCGTATCGTTCGATACATCTACCACAACTCCCTTCACGGTCGTTGAGCCGACGTCAATTCCGACTGCAAAATTTCTGACTCCTTTTGTAAACACGGGATATATGTTTGTTTCTCTTCGCATTTTCTTTATTTCATTAATCTCTTTATATGATACACAAGATTTGCCGACCGACCTATAACACCTTTCATTTTAGGGATCCTGTAAAAAGGAGATTGTAATTGAGTGTTTTCGCTAATAAACTCTTTTGCCGCTTCGACAGAAAGCTTGGTTTTTTCGAGTGCGTTTTCGAATTCATTCCGGCATTTTATACGGGCATCGGTCAAAGCCATTTGCACGCGGCTGTAAGCATTTATTTCACCCTCTCCCGATGTTTCTATCGGTAAAAAAATCATATCGGGATAATGAGAAGTAACTACAGAGTGAACACCGTCGCTCTGCGTGCTTGGCAAACAACCAAACGGCTTCAGCGAAAGAACCATATGACACAAATTGTTAGCAGTGTGATAAATACTTTTAGCAACTTCGAGATGTCCCTCACCGCCTTTCGCACGCGTATTATAAAAAGGATGCGCTAACTTCTCAAGCAAATATTGGTTAGTCAGCGGCTGGGGTAGATAATTAAACTGTTTTCTGAAACGATTGTATTCTCGTGTTAATAATAATTCACCCAATTTAATTAAAACTTTTTTCTTGAGATAGTTGAGTTTGTTCGCCGACACACCCGGCAGTCCTCTGCGGTCAGTCATATACTGATTCACATCGTACAACAAATACAGCAGCCAAGTCGAAATAGGTTCCACCAATACTTCTGCGCCTTCTTTCTCGAGATAACTAAACATCTTGAAGTTTCCGTCTCCCTCGGTTGTTTGTGCCCAAAACTCACCAGTAACTTTAACTATTGGAACTTGCCTCAGGTGATCCACTTTTATTTGTCGTAATTTACTCCCGATTATTTTCAACACATCAGTATAGACGGTGCTCAATACTTGGTCTGCCAACAGAGAGTATAAACTGTTACGTTTAGAATTATTTAAAAGTCTTTGTTTTTTTAGGATAGAAAAAAATATTTCTTCAGTCGCTTCTGCCATCAGTTCATCCGCAGCGCCTTTGACGACTTCGTACGGACGAATCTTGAATGCGATATCGTTTAAAATATCAGCGAGCACTATTCCGATTACAATCCCGAAGAAGAATTTTTCGTTCATTTCTAATCCGCTCTTATCTTTTACTTGACTAAACCCCTCAGCCTGTTGGAACGTAATTACACGGAAGCCGTCGAAACCAGAAATTCTTAACGCGAGACGATACTCTGATTCGTACATTCCAAATCGGCAGGGTCCGCAAGCGCCAGCCGTAACTAAAATATAATTATTAATAATATATTTCTTCGTGAAGCCTTGAGCTTCGAGTTGATGAAGATAGTTGATTAGATTTCCCACCGTAAAATATGTGGGATTACATTGTCCGTTGTTGCAATACTCTCTTCCTGTATGGAATGCTTCGATGTTAGGCGTGGGCAATTGTTGCACTTTGTAGCCCAAACCTTCGATTCCGGCTCGAACAAAATAGTCGTGACGAGTCGTGAAACCGCCCAAAAGTATTGTAGTAGTCTCTTTTTCGGTTTTCAGAAACGGCTTTTCGATAATCCTTTTAAAATGCCGAACATTAATCCCGGAAATCTCTTGCGAAATATTCCCCGCAGCCCGCTGTAATTCTTCAATATTTATTAAAGTTTTGTCCATTGATCTAAATTGAATATAACAAAAATCATTTAATGATAGATAAATATTACCTAATCAAATGCGCAAAACAGGGTTGAGATAGTTATCTTCGGATGAAGGAGTGAAATGTGCAGTATTAAAAAAGAAACATACTGTTGAATAGGAAAGTAATTTTTTAATTTGATCGAATGTGAGCCGGTATTCGTGGTGGCAGTGAGAAGGTAAGAGTTGTTTTTTCTTTCGAATTAATCGCACGCCGTCGATATCAAAAACGACTATATATCCACAGATAGCACAGAAATAAAGAAAAAAAAGAA
>JAHJRJ010000222.1 GCA_018830765.1 Bacteroidota bacterium
CCGGAAACAAGTGTTGTCAATAAAATTTATGAGAAGTTCGAAAAATTAGAAACTGACCTAAAAGATTATATATGGCCGACTGACGCAAGCACGCGCATCACTTCTACATTTGCCGAGTACAGAAGTACCCATTTCCACGGCGGGATAGACATCAGCACAAATAAAAAGAATGGATACAAGGTTTTTGCAGTTCGTGACGGATACATCTGGCGAATCCGGGTGCAAACAAACGGATACGGTAAGATGCTTTACGTTAAACATAAAGACGGCTTCTTCACCATATATGCTCATTTGCAAACGTTCAACGAACGAATAAATAAAATTACACGACAAGAGCAGTACCAGCAAGAAATCTATGCTGTCGATTTCACACTCGACTCAACTGCGTTGCCCGTAAAAAAAGGAGAAGTAATTGCTTACACGGGCGACACAGGTGTTGGACCTCCCCACCTTCATTTTGAGATAAGAGATGAAAATTTGAATCCCGTTAACCCGTTGTTGTTTTCCAACTTAAACGTACAAGATAATTCACCGCCGGTCATCAAAAAGATTTTTATAGCTACTTCCGGCATCAATTCTAAAATCAACGAAAACTTTACCCCTTTTATATTCAATAACCGGAATCGCGGTTCACCCCGATACAATCGGGGTTCACGTGCCGTTGATATTTCTTCTCCGATACGATCGACAGGTAATATAAGGTTTGGTATCGAAACGATTGATATCGCAAACAAGGCTGCCAACAGGTCGGGTGTTTACGCCATCAGCCTGTTCTTGAACGATAGTCTGATTTATGATATGAAGTTCGACCGTATTCCAGCCGATGAATCAAAACAAATATTAATGCATTACGATTTACCGTTATTAAGGGAAGGAATCGGTAAATTCCAGAAACTTTATGTTGAAGAAGGAACCGCTCTACCTATATATAGCCAGCTACCATTCGGCAGTGGGATAATCGATACCCGCAAACTTAAAGAGGGTTTTCATTCATTCAGAATATCTGTCAAAGATTTTTACGGTAACGAATCACAACTCAAAGGTAAATTATTAGTAAACTACGTACCTGAAATTGAAATTAAAGATGTGAGCAACGACGAGATCATTCTCTCTGGAAGAGACTTAGGAATCATCGATAAATTAATCCTGCAAGGGAAATCCAAAAAATCGCACGAGTGGATTCGACATACGATGCTTAAAGGGATATTCAGTTTCGACGGGACGAATATCCGAATCCCCGTCGATTTAAAACCTTATACGATTATAAAAATTACCGGAGAAAATAAATACGGCTTGGAATCACTGCCGGTTTTTTATTTTTCGAAAGAATACGGGAACGCTGTTAACTACAGCATCAATATTACAAAAAATTATTTTCAAGATTTTATAGAATTGGTAGTCACGACACCCGGCTATTTCACAAACGCCCCTAAGCTTCAATTTTTCGAAGGAAACCTCGTAACTGAAATTCCTTTGAAGGCACTTGATATCAATAAGTACAGTGGGACATATACACCTAAAGAGTTCTATCAAGGACAGCGAATTCTAAAAGCCACCGCGGAAATTGACGGCAAGTTAATAGAGGAAACAGAAAAATTCGATTTGTATCCGATTCCGATAGACAGAGCGGGAGAGTTTTTTCTTGCAGACGGGAAAATCAAAATTACTTATGATTCGTGTGCAGTTTTTAAACCGTTGATTATGTATTTCGATTCGACACTCAGGGAAGGAACAACAATTTTCTCTTTACAGCCACAAGATGTTTTATTGAATAAAAACATCAAAATAACTTACACACAAAAAGAGAAAGACGATGGATTGTACTTCCGTTTTACCGGCGATTGGATTTATCAACAACAAGATATGAATGGAGACAAAACTACTTTGTCGGGGGTGATGTTCAGAACTTTGGGTGATGTAGCAATTTTTAAAGACACACAAAAGCCGGGTATTGCGCGTCTGAAAATTCAAACTCAAAACCGGAAACCGATAATAACTTTCCGTTATTCGGATGATTTATCGGGATTTGATGATAAGAAATTAAGAATGTATATTGATGGCAAATTAGTAATTCCTGAAATAGACGGCGAACACCGTAGAGTTTGGTACAACTCCGAGCAGAATTTAGAAAAGGGCTTGCATACTTTGAAAATTGTGTTCGCAGACCGAGCCGGTAATCAAGACGAAATAAACAAAATGTTCCGGATTCGTTAAAGCATTTTTGCATTTTTTAGAGTTTGAATTAAATTAGCTTTCATGAATCCACGACATTCAGAGCTTGAGGGTGACCAATAAGTTCTTTGAGAGGGATGTAGAGCGAAATTCATTTCGCTTTTTGATGAAATTTAAGCGAACTAAAGCCTGCCCTGCCGCAGGCCAGGGTTCGCACTACAAGGGATCTTCCACTTTTTGGTCAGCCCCAAATGCTGTTCTCATTCCAAACAGGTTCTCTCGATACTTCCGACCTCACAAGGTAATGTCTTAGATAGCAATCGGAAACTCGAGAACCTGCAAAAACTGGCTGTTTTTCCCGCCTGCTGCCTGCCCGATGCAGGCGGGGCGGGCAGGCGAGTGTAGCGCCACAGGCTGTATCGATGGCAACGCCATCCCATTAGGAGAAAACCTACACCGAATTAGGTGAGTCGTAATATCAGTTACTAAATAAGAAAACACAAATATATTTAAAGAATATCCGATGTCCCAACTTCCAAAAACATACAACCCGAAAGAAGCCGAAGAAAAATGGTATCCCTATTGGGAAAAACATAATCTTTTCCACGCAAAAACTAACCCGGATAAGAAGCCATATACTATCGTAATTCCACCGCCGAATATAACCGGCATTTTAACGATGGGACACGTTTTGAATAATACGATTCAAGATGTGTTTGTGCGTTGGAAGAGAATGCAAGGTTATGAAACTCTTTGGATGCCCGGAACCGACCACGCCGGTATTGCCACACAAAATGTTGTGGAGAAGTCGTTGCTGAAAGAAGGAAAAACCCGTCACGATTTGGGACGAGAAAGATTTTTAGAAGTTGTTTGGAATTGGAAAGAACAATACGGCAGCACAATCATCAAGCAATTAAAAAAGCTTGGGACTTCGTGCGATTGGGAGCGCGAGCGATTCACAATGGACGAAGGGCTTTCGGAAGCCGTGCAGGAAGTTTTCATCCGGCTTTACAACAAAGGATTAATTTACAGAGGAAAATATATCATCAACTGGTGCCCGAAGGACCATACTGCAATCAGCGATGATGAGGTAAACCACCAGGAACAGCAAGGTCACCTTTGGTATATAAAATATCCTATCGTCGGGACAAATGATTTCGCAATCGTTGCAACTACTCGTCCTGAGACGATGTTAGGCGATACTGCAGTTGCAGTCAATCCAAACGACGAGAGATACAAACATTTGGTCGGTAAAAATGTTAAGCTGCCATTGACCGAGAGAATAATCTCAATAATCACGGACGATTTTGTTGACCCTGCTTTCGGAACAGGAATGGTGAAAGTTACGCCCGCACACGACCCAAACGATTATTGGATCGGACAGCGACACAACTTACCGCAAATAAATATTTTTGATATCTCAGCTGACCTCAATGAGAACGCACCAAAGAAATATCAAGGTAAAGACCGCTTTGAAGCGCGACGTGAAGTAGTTAAGGATTTGGAGTCATTAGGATTGTTGCAAAAAACCGAGCCGCACCTGCACGCAGTCGGTAGATGCTACAGATGCGATACGATTATCGAGCCGTATCTTTCCGACCAATGGTTTGTAAAGATGAAACCGCTTGCAGAGCCTGCATTAAAAGTCGTAATGGACGGAACGATAAAATTCCATCCCGACCGCTGGGTAAAAGTTTACGAGCATTGGATGACGAACATACGCGACTGGTGCATCTCACGCCAACTCTGGTGGGGACATAGAATTCCTGTCTGGTATTGCACTTGCGATGGCTGCGATTTTATGACGGCGAGCAAGACCGAGCCAAAAGAAAAGTGCCCGAAGTGCGGTTGCACGCAATACAGACAAGATGAAGATGTCCTCGATACTTGGGCATCTTCTTGGCTATGGCCCTTTTCAACACTTGGCTGGCCCAAAGACAACCCGGATTTGAGATATTTCTATCCCACTGACGCACTCGTGACAGGTCCTGATATTATTTTCTTCTGGGTTGCACGTATGATTATGGCGGGAATTGAATTCGCAAAAGAAATTCCATTACCCGACGGCTCAATTCGTACTGAAGATAAGGATATCGTTCCATTCCACGATGTTTATTTCACGAGCATTATACGTGATGTGCAGGGACGTAAGATGAGCAAGTCGCTTGGTAATTCTCCCGACCCGCTCGACGTTATAGCTGAATACGGCGCCGATGCACTGCGATTTACAGTCCTCTACCTCGCTCCTCTTGGACAAGATGTTCTGTATTCAAACGAGAAATGCGAGTTAGGAAGAAACTTTGCAAATAAGATTTGGAATGCGGGAAGATTTTTGCAAATGAATGCGGAACAACTACATAATTTCGAAATTCGAAATTCGAAATTCGAAATTGGAGAATACCTTGACCTTGCAGATAAATGGATACTATCGAGATTGAATTCGACGATTGTGGAGTTAAACAAGTCGTTAGATAATTTTTACATAAACGACGCGACCAAGATTTTATACGACTTCATCTGGCACGACTACTGCGATTGGTA
>JAHJRJ010000223.1 GCA_018830765.1 Bacteroidota bacterium
AATATAACAAAAAAAGGTGACAGAATAAATTTGGGATTGAAACGGTGATACATTATAAGTACTTTTGTCCAGCCAGATTGATAATATTTAATAAGTTATGCTTCAATGAATTCGAAAATATAAAATTGATACAATAACTTTTGAAAGTTAGGAAAGTTGTTTAAAAAATGCAAGATGAATAATATAAAGACGTTTAATTGCAAAATTTTAAGTTATTTTATCCCAAATAATTTTTTTACTAATTCATCATTCTTCTTTTCCAGTTCAATTATATTTTCTGTCTCTCCCTTTGACTTGAGTTCGTGGAGTGTTTTTGAAGATTTTGAAAGGTCTTGATGTAATTTATTTTGTGGATTGAATTTCGGGACGCCGACGTGTTCCATTACAGACGGTGCGCCGAAGCCACGACCCGCCGATGAATATGATTTAATAAATGATCTCACTAGTGTTGAGTTGATGATTGCACAAACATAATGAGCGTCGTTCTCATTATCAAATGCAAACAATGATGTAGTATCTGTTGCAATTATTGTCTTGTAGCCAAATGGTGTTTTATATTGTGATACGACGGTGGCAACTATATCGTTTGCCATTCGTTTCCACACGACTTTATATCTCGCAAATGAATACTCTGCAATATTGTACTGGCTCCAAAATGGATTATTTTGTTCGGCATGATATTTTTTAAAAGCAGCTCTTTCTATTAACTCATTTTTAAATTTAAGAAGATAACCAAAAGTTCTTGGCCATCGAGCTTTGAAAATAGTTTCTTCATAACCAATTCTTGTTTTTGGTTCCTGAGTAACTAATACATAATTAATCGATACAATACTCCACCTCTCTATGTCACCTCCGCTAATAGCTGGATGAACGAGATCTGATTCGATAACCTCCTCAACAGATTTTATTTCCCATTTACCACGATCATATAAGTTTTGAATGATGATGTCATTATCTGATAAGACTTGCTTAATATTTAACCAAAATATACCATAGGGCTCTGTACTTGCGCCTCTTCGTGCTTGGTATTGATTTTTACCTTCTATATTTCTAAGTTCTTGTTGACCAAGTGACATTGTCTGCCAAGCACCAATATTTTTTCCTATAGGAATGGCTTGCAATTTCTTTTTCTTTAACATCGGTAAAACATCTTCAAGCATCGCATCAGTCGGTATTTTTCCAACACCTTTCTTCCTTGTCCAAACAGTATATGGAACCGGATAAGTTGTTTCTTCACCCTTCTTCACAAAGATAGCTGCGGTTTTGTTTGCCGCTCCTTCAAACGGTTGAACTTGAACGAGGTCGTGTGCTTTGAATACTTTGAAAAGCTTTGGCTTTTCGCTGCTTAAATTGAATCGTCGAAATCCTTCCCCCGCGCCTTTTGATTTAAATACTTCTTGAGTAATTAAAAAGCCAAGTTTGCCGTGCTTCTTCAAGTAATAATCAATCGCTGCGTAAGTGATGAGCATCGAGAAATCTTTTTCTCCACCGCCAAGTCGTGCGGCATGACCTTTCAAAGAAAACAAACCGTAACTTTTCCACATCGGAAGAGTTGCTTGTCGGTACTCTTGCGATAAATATCCCCAGCGTATCCACGGTGGATTTCCGACAACGAAATCAAATTCGCCGGCAACCATCGGTGCAAATGCATTTTTAAGGAAGCGTGCCCAAATACCGTTCTTCTCCTCCTTTTCTAATTCGAGTATGTGATTGTAAAACTGTTTTACGACAGCTTCGTGCGGTGGGAAGACAAGTCCCTTCTCACTAAAACGTACCAACGCTTCTTCGGGTTTGTAGTGATGTTTCGCCATCTCTTCAACAAGCGGTGCGGCAAGCCGCAATAAAAATCCGTTATCTTTCACCCAAATACTTGGAACATAGAACGTTCCAACTGAAGTTTTTACATCAACTGCATCACCTTGAGGTGCCAATTCCAATTGTCCGTAACTTTGAGGCCAGAGGACTGAATCGGCAAGATAGATTGGAATTTCGAACGATTCCAATTCATCGACAAGCTCACCTAAAGCAAAGATGTAATTTGTGCGAGCGGCAATTATTGCAAGCGGATTCAAATCGAAGCCCCAAATATTAGCTACAATTCTTTTAGCCGTTTCACGGTTATGAATTTTGTTTGTTCGACCGTTCTCCTTTGCTCTATAAATTGCAAGCACGACAAACGTACCCGAACCGCATGTCGGGTCGATGAATCTTTTAAGTGTATCACCATTGTAGCCGACTTCATTCAGCACTAACTCTGCAAGCCAATCTGGAGTGTAGAATTCGCCTAACTTATGCCGTACTTCCTGAGGTACGAGATACTGATATAATTTTTTCAAGAGGTCACGAGTAGAATCCGGATTTATTATTGTGGTAGCTGGTTCGAAGTCGGAAAATGCCCGCGCGATCTCCCTAATAGCTTCCTCAAGTCGTGGCGAGAATGCGTCGAGATACCAACGGAAGAAATCCCCCTCAAGGAAATTAGTAATACCTCGTTTTGCATAGACCCCACCGTTCTCAATTTCCTCTAATTTTGCAATTAGAGTTTCTTTATCAGCATGAGCAAGATTATGTGAAAATGAAGATTTGAAAGAAGTTTCAGAAATTGTGAGCAGCTCGGCGGCGATAAGCTTCATCAGGAAAACAAAATATGTGTGAACGCTGAAAAGAAGCTCCTGAAAATCGGTATCCCGTCCCACTTTGTACATATCCGATAGTTTTTTAACTTCCTCTGCTTGGTGTGTTGTAAATTGTTCACCATAAACGATTCCGAATAATCGGCGCCATTCATTGTAAAAAGCTCTCACTCTCGGTTTTGTGCTCCAATACTCGAGTGCATCAGCGAAAGCAGATACTGCTTTAACTGCGAGTTCGCTTTTTGGTCCGAAAACTTCAGCAAGGTTATCTGCCGTTAACAGCTGCCGCGATAATGCACGAAGGTATGTAAGAAACGTCCTGGCACTCTGCTGATTGAATTCGTAAGGTCCTATTAATATGAAATCTTTAGGATCGAGTTTTGCCTTTGGCTTATTCTTATCACCCTGATATTGTACAAAAAATATCTGTCTTCCATCGAAGCCAACACCGACTAATTTTGGGTCAAGAAGAAATCTTGTTTCTTTTCTCTCTGCTGCCTCACCTTGAATATATTGGACAAGCTGTTCATAAGCATGTTCGATCCATCTTTTTGATCGGAATGCATCAGGCGCTTCATATTCAATAATTACCTGTCCATGAAGCGAATCCGACCGACCACCGCGATAAATTGATTTTTCATATTTAGGAATAGACCTGATATCGAGCGATCTCAAAATAGGTTCGAGTGCTTTCTCAAAACCAATGCGCAAATCTTCTTCGGTTTTTGCATGCTGCATTATCTTCTCAGTTGCAGCAACAAGGTTATCTGTTACTTTTATTAAAGAGTCTTCACTTAAGTCGATATTATTCTCTAAAGATTTTTTCATTACAATTTATGACGGCTTATCGCCCTGAGATTTTCGCTTTGCCAAGTTAAGCTGTACTTCAGAATTCATCTCAGTCAAAATAAATTATTTGTAGGCATAATTTTCTGAATAGAATGTAAGCAGAAGATAGGATTTTTGCAAAAAAACTATTCCTCTTCATCTCCGGGTAGTTGTAATAATTTTATTTCGGGCAGACTCGAACCGATAATTCCCTGCATATCTCCGTACATACCTGCAGTGTTTTTTACCACGCGGGTAATCTGTGCTTCGCGTTTTGACCATATCTTTTCCATTGCTCGTTTTTCACTATCCAAATCTTCTTTCATTGATGTGAAAGCTTCCACAATTGCTTCGATTCTTTGTTTGAAAGCTGAGCTTGTCAAGTAGTTGTACATCAATTCATTTTTTTCGTTTTTTCCAATAAGAGCGTTGCGAGCGAATGCAACTTGAATTAAGCTTTCACGCAGCGCTGAAGCTAAACCGACTGCCGAGCCAAAATCTGTCACCCAGACTCCATTGTAACAACCAAAACAGTTGATTTTCTTTGGTAAAACAGAAGAGACAATAACGGTGATTTGTTGATAGTGCAGATATTTATTTGGTGTACAACGAGCTGTGATATGCAGGGGAAGCTTAAGACGAAAGATAGAACGGTTATTTTGAAGGTGCCATACTTGTTTAATTTTTGACTAATTTAATAAGAGAGGCATTATAACCATAATCTCGCTAGACTTTTTCAGATTGCATTTCATACAGAGTATTTTCATCTTTATTGCATTGAAGTTCGTCTTCCGTTGGAAGCGTTGTCCTTCTATTGATACCAGATTAGCATACGAGAGGATTTTATCAATTTAAAAAATTTTCATTAACTCAATAAAAAGGGAGCTTGGTTTGAATAAGCCACAGTTCCAGTATCACCAAAAAAGTAAAAATGTAAGACGATCTTATACGACTATTGCTGCGGGAGTGGCAAGATTAATGTAAGGAAAGGACTTTTCTCTTATTATGGTTTATCTAATTTCTTACGCCAAAATTGAAGGTCATCGTCCATGTGTATTCGACTGAACTGTGGGCCAGTTGAGCAAGGATATCTTCCAGAATATGATCCCGTTCCTTTTGTCGTGTGAAAAACTAACTGTGCAATTCTCATTCCCGGATATAGTACAAGAGGAACTTCTCCTAGGTTAATAAGTTCAAGAGTAATACAGCCTCTAAAGTTTGGTGATACAGCGGATGCTGTAGCAATTATCAGTCCTAATCTTCCCCACGACGATCTACCAACCGCATAACAAGATAGGTCATCGGGTAATCGAATATATTCTAATGTTGATCCAAGAATTAATTGATTCGGATGTAAAATAAATTCCTTGTGGAATTCAATACGTATTTTTTCTTGATATAATCTTACCTTTGATTCCATATCTTCTGGATCTGAAATATCGAAAGATCCAAATGTCCTCTTCCTAGTAAGTATAAATTCATTACCAAGCCTTACATCCACCGATGATTCACCGATTTGATTCTCTTCATCAAGCATAGGAGTAATCACTAGTTTGTTCTCAAGTGGACGGTTTAAAGCTTTTTTGATTTCTTCCTTTGTAAGTACGCTCATATAGAATAAAACATTATTTTTTGATATAAAGCTTTTGAATGTGTGATAACTCGACAGCTTTGAGTGTTAATCGATTTAAGATATCATAGCGTTGCTTGAATTTTTTGTTGAGTTGACCATTTGGGAAGTTATCATTTAGATAAGACAACCGATAGAACCAAGAGGCATTCAAAATTGCTTCCATATCGGCGGGTTCGGAATTTTGTAAAGGTAATTCGAGAGCATTTGGTACAATATCTTTTATAAGGCGATGTACTAGCGGGTAAACCTGGCGATATAAACTCTCAGGGCTTATAAATTTATCTCCATAATTATTCGTCAAAAATTTTTCAAGTGCCGGGATGGTATTATAAATTGAATCATATGCAAGTTTGACAAGCCAATCTTTCTCAATATTATTTTTATCGGATTGATTTAATGTAATATTTCTTATCTCATCGATCCGAGCTTGAATGCACTGTTTGTGTTGTGAAAAATTTGGTATTGGATAATCCGTTTCTCTAATCGGTATCATTCCAGTTAGTTCAAGAGTCTCTATGCAAAACCGTAATCTCGTTCTCCATGGTGGGTAATACGATGGCGTTTCAATAGGTGATATATCTAGAGAATCGCTGAAAGCGATTTGAAAGAGCGCGAATAGCGCTGCAGGCCCGAGCAGGCGAATACCAAATATATCAGATATTATCTCCTCAAGCCCTCTTCGTCGAAAGAGAATGGCACTCTTAATTTTTTCCCCTATTTCTATGACTTCCAGAATTGGTGGAAGAGGATTTTCTTTTGTCTCATCCTTGACTTTTGCGATTATTTTCCCTTGAAAATCAATTAGATAGGTCTTATCTTCACTTTCCAGAAATTGCTTTGCTATCAAGTGTCCAATCTCATGACCAAGATCACAATGTAATAGTGCAGATTTGCGTTCAATTGATGGGAAAGAAATAATATGGAAATCTACTGGAAAATCTGTAAACAATTTATCCAATTTTTCTTTATTATCTCTGAATACCTCACTAAATGCTCTTTTATAAACCTTGCCAATATCTTCCGTTAGTATTGCATAATTATACTTCCATTGAGGTCTTAACATTAACGTAGTATTGGGAAGGAATCTCTTGCATAGACTTTCTAATGGTAAAGTTATACTCCATGGTAATTTAATTGTAGCTGCACCATCGATATATCGGAGATGAGCTCCTAACTCCCTGACTAGCTCATCGATAAAACGGATATTGATAAGTACATTGCTCTGATCCTTATCAAATTTATTACGGAGTATTACAATCTGAGGTATTAGTGCGGAAGATATGCAAGAAATCAATTTTGCGAACCTAGCGGGATTCTCAGAAGAAAACTCACCTTGCGATAAATGCAAACTCCGATCTTCTATAACTTGACAGCGATTTATTATGTCAACAACAAGGTCATCAATAAGTTGTAACGGCAAGTTTTTCATGATTCCTGAAATTAAATGTCATCAGAGAAGGTGTTGATTTATTCTCCAACCGCATCTTCGTAATATCATCGCATAAAAGGCTGGCAAGTGCTGTAAAAAATTCAGCTAAAGATTTTAAATCGGCCTGATTTACTGTCTCTCCGTCTTGAACCTTTACGATAGTTGTTAACTTTTCTTGGATGAATTTAAGTACCTTTGATGATGTAGCATCGGAATCTTTAAGTCGTTTTAGGGTTCGTAGTGTTGTGACAGCATAACGAAATACTGTTAAGTTGTCAGCACTGGGTAATAATTCATCATTCCCAAATTTATCACCCTCTACTAATCTGGAACCTTTTATAAATTTATCTATCAATTCTACCCCACCTTGTAAAATTTCTATATCTTCATCCGTGGGAATATTACCATGTTGTGAAATACTTATTAGAGCTTGGCTAACACGAGAAGATAGTATTCCATAACCGATGGTCTCACCTAATTCTGATAGTATCATTAGTGACATTTTGTTGCCCTTTTAATTATTGTATTATCATGTGCAGTTAAATTTATTTAATATTTTAATAAAAGTCAACAATATTCGTTAGGAAGTGTTCGTTTTCTCATAAAACTTAAAAACGCAAAATATTTTAAAAATTGCCTATTTCCTAGGTTATTTCACCATTTTATACAATAATTTTTCGCATCCTGTTATAATTCGCTTTCATTTATTGTCAATTTTTACTGCGTTTGCAATAGATTCCCCAAAACGTTTCCAAGGATTGAGCGTCTTTCTAATTGTGTATTCCTCATTAATTAAATGTTTTAAGTATAATGCTTACTAATTCTTTGGTTGTCTTCCTTCTCCTTTCTCCCCCTTATAATAAATCTCCAGTAACCCCACTCTATCCTCCTTATCAAAGCAAGCATATATTACACGTATGCCGGAATGCACACCTTTTCCTTTTAGAGATTTGCATGCAAATTTCTTTGCCTTATATATTTTGGGTTCATCAAATCCTGTATTGTGTATGTGAAAAATTCCATGGTAATCTTGTTTAAGTTTATGGTATGCTGTCAGTCCAAATTTAATAAAATTTTCAAGGTCCTCTTCCAAAGTTCTGAATCTCTTGAGTAGTTTTTTCATGTCTTTTTCAAATTCAGGTGTTCGGAAGAACTCTTTAAACATCAACAGTATATTCCCTAACTGTATAAGGCTGCGTTCGATAAAAAACTGCTTCGTACTCAATGATATTTCCTTCCTCTGCAGTATGCCAAGGCACATCGTTATGAGAGTAGTCGCTGATTTCCTGTGCATTCTTATCAGCTAGTCGATTCAAAACACTATCAATCAACTCAAGCTCCTGTGCACTGAGCTTTGTTAGGTCGGGTTTACGCAGAGGAAGATACTTGGTTTGCGGATATTGGAAATAATTGCTTTTCACTTTCTCGATTTCTTTATTCTCAATCATCCTCTCCACAATTTTCTGAAACTCGACAGGCGTGGGTCCATAATAATTTTTGAGATACTGAGCGCCAACCAACTGCTCCTCGTATTTCTCATAGTAATCGAAGTCAATAAAATATAAAAGTTTGTATATAACCGTTTCGCCGATGTTTGGCTTTGAGCCGACCTTATCTAAAATGTAAAGAAGAACTTCCCTGAACTTTTCCAAATTCTTCTGTGGAACGTTTATACGAATTTCTTGTTTTTCTTTTTTGGGCTTGTGTTTTCCTTTGTCTGCTTTGGCGAGGATCACTTCAGGTTCTTTCTTTAAATCGAGAATAGTTTCTACGGGAATGTGTAAAGATTCAGAAAGCTTAATCAATTCTTCTGCTGTAACCATTCGTGCACCCCGCTCAATTTGAGAAACAGCAGGACGGGGAAGTTCCAGCATTGATGCAAGCCGTTCTTGACTGATATCTAATTTTTCCCTTAGTTCTTTAACTTTCCTTCCAAATTTTGTATAAAAATTTTTCATTTTGACCTTTCTTTAAATACGTCAATAATATAATAAATGTAAGAAATTAAGTCAAGTAAAAGTTCGATATTCTTACAAAGAATTTATTTATCATAAAAACACACAATAATAAAAAAACCTCCAAGCTCAGTAAAGAACCTGAAGGTATTTGTACAATCAAGCCATTAGTATAATTTGATGTAAATTAATTTCACCAATGGAGCCCTATAAAATTTAACTTATAACTATTATGGAAATATACCGCGATATTTGTATACTTCTGCAACTCTTTCAACAGCAACTACATAAGCAGCAACCCGTAAAGAAATTTTCATCTTCTTCGCCTTTTTCCAAACTTCATCAAAACTATTTACAAGCTTTTTCTCAAGGCGTTCGTTTACTTCTATCTCTTCCCAGTAGAGTCCTGATAATGCCTGCACCCATTCGAAATGACTAACGATAACACCACCCGCATTAGCAAGTATATCAGGCACAACATAAACTCCTTTCTTCTCAAAAACTTCATCAGCATCAGGAGTTGTAGGACCGTTTGCACCCTCAACGATTACTTTTGCTTTAATTTTTGCAGCGTTATCTTTTCGGATTTGATTTTCTAATGCGGCAGGGATGAGAATATCACAATCCTGATATATTACATCATCACGATTAATTTTTTTTCCTTTATAATTTTTCAGAGATTTATGCTTTTCTGCAAAGGTCATCAATTCCTCAACGTTAAAACCTTTTGGATTAATAAAACCAGCATCAGCATCTGAAACTGCAACTATCTTTGCACCCATTTGAGACAAGAAAAGTGCTGCAAAACTGCCGACGTTACCAAAACCTTGAACAACAACTTTAGCACCTTGTAACTTCTTACCTAATGCTTTATATAATTCACGTGTTGCAATTGCGACTCCTCTGCCCGTTGCTTCTTTTCTTCCTTTAGACCCACCAAGAACTTCAGGTTTTCCTGTCACTACGGCTGGTTCAGCGTGACCTGAAAACATACTGAAAGTGTCCATCATCCAAGCCATAGTTTTTGATGTTGTAAACACATCGGGGGCAGGAATATCTTTATTTGGTCCTAGGATGGGCATAATTTCAGTGGTATATCTGCGTGTAATTTTTTCAAGTTCACGTTCTGATAATTTA
>JAHJRJ010000224.1 GCA_018830765.1 Bacteroidota bacterium
GCAGGCGCAGACAGTTGCAGGGGTTGCCGCGCTTGTGCCCGATGTTTTAGAAGTCGCACGCGAGTATATCGGACGCTTGCAAGCCGGTGCCGTTAACTCGATGGAGCTTGTTATACGCCGCAACATTTCGCAGGAGGCAAGTGAATATACAAACAACAGCGTTAATGCAGTTGTTGCTCGGATGATTGAGGAAGCCGGCGTTCATCTTGCGGCCGGTGAGAGGATTGAGTACATAATAATCGACCAAACAGGCAAGCGCAAGCCCGAGAAGGCAAAGCCGCTTGCACTTTACGCTTTTGAAGATGGTTACGATATAGAGAAGTATACAGAGCTTGCGCTCAAAGCTGTTGAGACGCTTCTTCTGCCGTTCGGGTATGATGTGGAGAGGTTGAAGGAGGAATTTGACAAAAAGTATAAGTTTTGTTATAATAAAACTAAAGAGATAAGAAAAAAGACAGGAGAACATAATGAACCAGTTACTTCAACGAATTTCCATAGATCCCAATATTTGCTTTGGTAAACCTTGTGTAAAGGGCACGCGTATTTGGGTTTCGTTAATACTTGATTTCTTAGCGAACGGTATGTCGATTGAAGAAATATTAGTAGAATATCCTCAATTGACAAAGGAAGACGTTCGTGCCGCATTAGCTTATGGCGCTGAGATGTCGCGTGAAAGGTATGTTGAGATACCTACGAAAGTAGCGGGATGAAATTCAAACTTGATGAAAATTTTGGAGCGCGTACGCAAGAGCTTTTTCGTGCTGCGGGGTACGAAGTAAATACTGTTCGAGATGAAGGTTTACAAGGAGAGACATCTGAAAAATAGAGAATAGAACACGGATGAACACTGATTAAGCGGATTAACACCGATAATAATCCGTGTATATCCGTCAAATCCGCGTTTTTCTGTGTTCTATAAAAATTATTTATTCATCGCAGATTTGATTTTTCAGAAGTCTCAAGGAACTTCTGATCAATATCTATTCGAAATTTGTTGTAAAGAAAAACATTGTTTGGTCACGCTGGAGAGAGATTAATTTTCGGCTTCTCGAATAAATATTCAGTATTTTTGTCCCACACCTGCTTTTAATCAAATAAATGAGTATCTTAATAAGAACAAAAATAGAATTATTGATGAATACATTAAATATAGGCGATTTGACCATTCCGCTTGCACTCATACAGGGCGGAATGGGAGTCGGTGTATCTCTTTCCGGATTAGCAACAGCCGTAGCTAATGAAGGCGGCGTAGGTGTTATTTCAAGTGCGGGATTGGGACTTCTATACAAAAAATTCTCGAGCGATTTTTTAGAAGCTAACATACTCGGATTAAAAGAGGAATTGAGAAAAGCCCGTGAGAAAACTTCAGGGGTTATCGGTGTAAACATAATGGTTGCTATGTCGAACTTTGCCGATATAGTAAAGACAGCGATTTCCGAAAAAGCGGATATAATTTTTGCAGGAGCCGGTCTTCCACTCAATTTGCCGAGTTTCCTGAAAAAAGACAGCGTTACAAAATTAGCCCCCATCGTATCGTCAGCACGAGCGACAAAAATTATTTGTGAGAAATGGAAAAAGAATTACAACTACCTGCCTGATGCTATTGTTGTAGAAGGTCCTAAGGCAGGCGGACATCTCGGCTTTAAACCCGAACAGATAGAAGATGAAAACTATGCGCTTGAAAAACTGATACCTGAGGTTGTGAATGAAGTCAAGCAATTTGAAGAAACTTACAACCAACCGATACCTGTAATTGCAGCCGGCGGTATTTATACAGGCAAAGATATTTACGACATCATGCAGCTCGGCGCTTCTGGTGTGCAAATGGCAACACGCTTTGTAACAACAGAAGAGTGCGATGCCTCGCCGGAATTCAAGCAATCTTATATCGATGCCCGTAGTGAAGACATCGAAATCATAAAAAGTCCTGTGGGGATGCCCGGACGAGCTATCACGAGCAGTTTTCTTGAGAAAGTAAAACAAGGGAAAAGACAACCGTTACAATGTCCTTTTCAATGTATAAAAACTTGTGAAATTTCGAGCAGTCCTTATTGTATCATCACTGCTTTGATAAATGCTTTAAAAGGAAATTTTGAAAAAGGTTATGCCTTTGCCGGCTCCAATGCATTCAAGGCAACGCGTATAACTACAGTAAAAGAACTTATACAAAACCTTATTGATGAGTTTAAGGCGAGTGTGAGTAGTAAACCCGAAATTCGAAATTCGAATCTCTAAACAAATTCAAATTTGAAAAATCCAAAACGTTCGGATTTAGGATTTACCTTTCGAACACGCCGATAGTTTTGGCGGTTGTAATAACTTTCCCCTCAATCGCCTTCTTAAAAGTTGAGAGTGATGTGTGTTTATCCAAATCAAGTTTTTCAATATTCAAAGCGTATATAGAAACTTCGTATTTATGAGGTCCCGAACCTTTCGGCGGTTGCGGTCCGCCGTAACCTAACCAGCCGAATGTATTTTCGAGCTCTTTTGAACCCTTCGGCATTTTGTTAGTGTTAGAAGATCCCTCTTCGATCTCTTTTGTGTCGGGTGGAATGTTAATGACCATCCAGTGTACCCAGTTATTTGCAATCGGATGTAGATCAATAATAGTAAGAGCAAATGATTTTGTACCTGCTGGAGTATTCTCCCATATAAAAGGGATCGAAATATTTTTTCCACCAGTTACTCCGGTTGTTGCATATTGGGAAGGCATAACTTTGCCGTTGTCGAAAACAGTAGAATGAAGTTTGAATTTGTTGTTGTTCATACTAAGCCCCATTAATAAAATTGATAGGATGTTTATGTTAATAAATTCATTA
>JAHJRJ010000036.1 GCA_018830765.1 Bacteroidota bacterium
AATGGTTTAGAAGCTTTACGGCTTAACGTATGAGGAGGTAAAAATTGTGGATCCCGCCTTCGCATTAACACGAGAGGAGTACGAAGGATATTCATTAGATGCTTCGGCGGGTAAACCGTGCCTTCGCATTAACGGATAAGGAATATGAGAAATATAAATTAACCGAGTAGTAAGAGAGAAAGGTTGTGGGAGGGAAAATCTGAGATATTATTAAATGGAATTAGATCGAGAGGTGAGATGATTATTTGAGTGTGATAGCAGAATTATTATTCCTTAGAATAAGTACGGATGAAGAAATTCAGGCACATCAAACTTTAAATCAGTAACACATTTGATTAACCTAGTTATTGTTTCGCTTTTTAGAATTCCTTTTGGGACAATTATTTTTGCATCCAACCTTTCTTGAAATATTTTTTCTGTTATTGTCTTTCCACTATTCAAAATGAAGAGTTGTACACAAGTGTTGTTCGTAAAAAAATCCTTATTAGCTTCTATATAAAATATTACAGATCTGTGATTGCAACCGGGATTATATTTATGCGAAGATTTAGGTGTTGTTGCAGATACGGCAATAATGTCTTGTGATGGAAGGTGAATTTTATTTAGAATAATGATTAGCTTATCGGTTATATTCCCGAGAGGGTATTCATATCGAAGGTCGTAGTATATTTCCCCCCTTTTTACCAAGAGTTAAACTCCTATCCACAATAAGTATGTTGGAATGCTAATATTTCTTGTACCATTTCCTCAGCTTCTTCTTCGGTTACCGGCGTCTTTGTTGAAGCCACATCACGATATGTTATAGGAACATCTTCTTTCCCCATTCTCTTAACGGCTTTTGACCAGGGTTTGTCAGGCTCGTGGGATGCTTTTGAAGCCACGGTAGCAGATACATTTTTATATATCTCTGCGACTTCTTTTAAAATCTTTTGTTGACGAGGTGAAAATAGTTTTAAATTTGGAACTCTTCTCGCGATGAAGGTGAATTTACGTATCTTCTTCCCATCGTCAGTAATGTCTTCTGCCTTATCGCAAGCCAATGCTTCTGCAATATCTTCAGGTAGGACTAAGTCATCTCCCTTAGTTATTTCGCTGTGAAGTTTTTTGGGAACTGGACCCTTCTTCCAAGCTTGATAATCCAGATTAGTAACCGGAAGTCCGGTTTGTTCAAAATGCCTAAAATCAAGTTCTGCAAGTAGCTTGTACATCATCGTCTTAGTTGGGTGCTTGACACTCTTTGCAAAGAACACCATTGCCTCAATTAATTTCTGACGATAAAGGTCCGAAGATTTTTTATTGTTAGAGTTCAATATTATGCTTTTTTCGAAATATTTTAAATTGTTTACTGCATTAATATAACGGTGACCGAAGTAAAAGTCAAATTACTGAGGATTCACAGCTACAAACGTATCGCTCCTGCGGAGCCAAATCCGTTTAACCAAAAACGAAGGTCGAACGGCAGGTACAACCGACTTGGAGCACAAGATAGATGTAAAAGTGTACAAGCTTTATGGGCTTACGTACGAGGAGGTAAAAATAATAGAATGCAAAAAGTAATGCGGCTAAAGCCATTTATTTTATAAATTATTTTATCAGTTGGCTGAAGCCAACTGGAATAGATATATGAGAAAATTAATAATATCTTACCTATGAGATAAAGATCTATAGCAGTTCACTTCAGTGAACTGATTAAAGAAAAAGAAAAGAATATTGGCTTTAGCCACATATAGCAAGAGATAGAAGAAGTGAATTCTAGAGATTATTAATTAAATAACCCTCAAAGGAAAACTATGGAAGAACAAAAAATAAAAAAACACAGCCGGAAATTAGTCGAGAGAGCAATAAAACATCAGAAGTTTATTTCTAACAGGGTTGACCAAATGGTTTATAAACTTTACGACCTCACCGAAGAAGAAATCAAAATCGTGGAAGGGGTGATCACAAAAGAATAATTGAGATTTTTCAAAAAAATTAGCCGATATAATACCTATTTACGTTTTATACCAAGCTTATCCATAACTTTCAAAATGCCGAGCCATTCCTTGTTAGCTTTTTTCCACTTTCTTATTAATCTTCGCGCGTATGCAGTCAAGATGAAATTATTAAACTTAACTTTCCAGGAGGGGAGGAATATCGAGGCAGAGGATATACTCGACAGAGCGAATTTTGCTGCGCGTATTCGTGAATAAAACTTCGGCATCGCCTCAAGCATCGATGTTACTTGCAGTTGGAATGGCGACATAAGCTTCGGCTGAAAAACTACATGATGAGCATCGTACAAGCTCCAATCGTAATTGATAATTCTGTTTTCTTGTTTTAATTCATTGAACGTGTCCGTTCCCGGTAATGGAGTAAGAATCATAAATTGAACAGAGTCTAATTTATTTTTAAGCGAAAAATCAGCAGTCTGTTTTGCAGTGTTCACGTCATCGGTATCTGCGCCAAGGACAAACATACCGTGAATACGGATTTTATTCTTGTGTATGTTTTTTATCGATTCACCGTACTGGTCGATATTTTGTTTCTTATGGAAAGCAGCTAGTGTATCTTTGTTTATAGATTCAAAACCGATGTATAACACTGTACAGCCGCTTTTTCTCATCAATGTTAAAAGTTCTTTATCGTTACCTACTTCTATACGAGCTTGTGCGCTCCATTTTAGGTCAAGGTTTTCTCTTATGATTCTTTCTAATAGAATTTTTGTTTTTTCGGTGTTGATACAAAAATTATCGTCGTAAAAAAATACCGATTTATTTCCCATCATTTTTTTTAGATAACGGATCTCCTCAATCGTGTAATCGGCAGAATGGAACCTACAATTTCTACCAAACATTTTGATAACTGAACAAAATTTACAATCAAAAGGACATCCTCTGGAGGTCTGAAGAGCGATATTTGCTAATTTATTATAATTAACGATAAGTGAAAAATCGGGAAAGGGGAGAGAATCAAGATCTTGAAAATACTCCCTATCTTTATTATGAAATATTTTATTACCAGTTTTGTAAGAAATCCCGTCAATCAATTTTATATCGGAGTTGCTATTTTCCAACCAATTCAAAAGTTGTGGAAAAGTTTCATCACCTTCTCTGCGGACAACGAAATCAGCGCCTTTGTTAATTGCTTCATCAGCTAAAAAAGTTACATGCGGACCGCCGATGATAACGGGAATGGAAGGATTGAATGATTTTATACGACTGATAATGCTGTAAGCTACGGTTGCAGTGCTCGTAATTGTAGATATGCCAACTAAATCAGCGGTTAAAATCTTTTCCCAGTTGAGTGGCGCCGAATCCTGGTGGAAAATGGTGACATTGTATCCCCGATTTTTTAACATCGCACCGAATATGGGTAAGCCAAGACGAGGAAGCAAGTAGCGGCTGTAGATATGAAACCCCGGCGCTGCGGGTTCTATGAGGACAATGTTTTTCATCATATTATTCCTATTTTAATTACTAATTGTTTACGACTCAATGAGTTGATAGACTCGTTGAGTTAATAGCCCATCCCGCTTCATTTCATTCAGCGGGATTCTCAAAGTTACATACAAGTTAATACAAAAACATTGGCTTGTTCAGAAAATGTTTAATTCTTGGTCTGTAGTTCTCCGCGTCGTAAAGTTCTCTGACGTCGACTCTTTTTCTGCCCTGTGTAATTATGTCGATCGAAACGGTAGTGTATTTTCCATCTTGGAGTGCAACCATTCTACCGAATTGTTTTTGGTTGATCAGGTCAGCTGCGAGGTGTCCGTAACTTGTCGACACCATTCGGTCAAGAGCATCGGGCCCACCACTTCTCATTAAATACGCCACTTGCTGATAGATAGTCAGATGTCCGGTACGTTTTTGAATTTCTTGACTAAGAATGTAACCGATACCTCCTAATTTTTTATGACCGTAGGCATCGGGTTCACCCGTAATAACCATATCGCCGCCTACCATTTTTGCACCTTCCGAAATCGTTACTATAGCATAATTACTCGGGTTGTTTTTTTTATCTTCATCCAAGAAATGGCAAAGC
>JAHJRJ010000225.1 GCA_018830765.1 Bacteroidota bacterium
CGGTTTATAGTCAGTTGAAATTTTCTTTTGGGAAATGGAAAGCGGACGGTTTCGTGGTAAGTTTTGTAGATTCCGGACGTTGCTTCATCTGTGGTTTGCCACTCGTTAAAGATGGTAGAATACCCTCTGGAAAATATTAATTGATTTGTAGTAACGTCGTATACTTTAAGAAGATATTCGCCCAAGTTTAAGGTATCGATTAAATTAATTTTGCTGCCGGGCCACTCGCCTTCTTCGTAAATTTGATCGATGCTAAACATCTCTTGAGTTTTTGAACCTATATGAAAATAATCCACTCGCATCGTAGTGGAATTAAAGAATTGATCGTATGCTTTCGTTGCATAGAGGCAATTTGTCAAAAAGAAAATTGAGAGATGGATAATGGACAATCTTTTAAAAGTCATAGTATATACACTTAATTTTTATTATTTGAATGATTTTATTGTAAAGCGAACCCTGGCCTGCGGCAGGGCAGGCTTTAGTTCGCATTTTTAGAGCAAATTAGCGAGCTGAAGCTCTACAAATCTTTTGAAAAACTTGCCAACTCTCGTTTAGTAAGATGCCGCCATTGACCGCGTTTCAATCCTTCGTAAGATATATCACCATACGCGAGTCGGTCTAATTTTTTGATTTCATATCCTAACAATTCAAACATGCGCCTTATTTGTCTGTTCTTACCCTCGTGGATAATAATGCCGATTTCTAAATTTTTAGTTCGTGGAATAACATGAACTTCTGCCGGTTCGGTTAACCCATCGGATAGCTTAACTCCCTTCCTGAGTTTTTCAACGTGCTCCATAGTAACCGGTTGGTCGAGTGTTACTTTATAAGTCTTCTTTATTTCATATTCCGGATGCATCAACTTATTTGCAAATTCGCCGTCGTTCGTAAGTAGAAGAACCCCTGTTGTATCTCTATCTAATCTACCGACAGGAAAAATTCTCTCCCTCAAATGAACATAATCTAAAACTGTCGTCCTTCCCTTTTCATCTTTCAATGTAGTAATACAATCTTTGGGTTTATTAAAAACTATATAAACACGTTCGTCCAATAGAGTTACTTGTTTACCATTAATGAATACTTTATCATTGACCGGATGTATTTTGGTGCCAAGTTTGTAAATAATTTTTCCGTTGACTGTAACTTTCCCTTCCGAAATTAAGTCATCGGCTTTTCGCCTTGACGTGATTCCACACTCTGAAATGTATTTATTTAATCTAACTAATTCTGTAGCTTTTTTCATTGATTGTTATCTGAATCTTGTGGTTGATGAGTTTGTAGCTCCGCTTCACTTGTTAACGGTTCATCTGTCGGTTGTTCTTCGTTTTCGGGAGCACTTTTTCCCATACGTTTTAGTAATTCTTTTTCGACTTCGAATGTAGTATCGCTCAATATCTCATCAATCTCACGTGGTTTGGGCAAATCGATTAAATCGTTTATGCCAAAATGTTTTAGGAATGTTTTCGTAGTGCCGTAAAGTAATGGTCTGCCCGGCGTTGCGGATCTACCAACGATCGTGATTAAATCACGCTCCAACAATGTTCCGATTATATAGTCAACATTAACGCCGCGTATCGCTTCTATTTCGGGTTTTGTTACCGGTTGCTTGTATGCTATTACGGCTAACGATTCAAGCGCAGACTGTGATAATTTGCGTTTCGCTTTTTCCTTTGCCATCAGACCGAGCCAATCGGCAAAATCTGGTAATGTGGCAAACTGGAAACCGCCCGCTACTTGAACAATACGGAAAGAACGGTTTGCGGAAACATATTCAGCGTTTAGCTCTCTGACGATATTCAATATTTCATCTTCGCTCAATTTGATTTTGAGATGTGGTTCTTCGGAGGAACGAGTGATGTTTTCCAATTCTTTCAACGAAAGCGGTTCATCCGATGCAAAAATAATCGCTTCAATAATTCGTTTCTTTTCTACGTATTCCATATTCTAAACTGTTTTAATCTTATAAATAATAAAATCATCTTCCGAGCTATCCATCGGTTTAATACCAATTACTTGCGCTTTCATCAGTTCTAACATCGCGATGACGGTAACAATAATTCTAATTTTCTCACTCATGTAGGAAACAAGTTCCAAGAATGTGCCTTGGTCGCGAACTCTGAAAAAGTCCACTATATAACTCATCTGTTCGTCAATCGAAATATTAATCGACTCGATATCGATATAGATTTTCTTAGGTGCATGGTCCATTGCTCTTTTAAAAGCGGTGATGAGCTTAAAGATAGTAATATCTTTCAAGCCCTCTTCCTGATCTTCCAATGAAATTCTTTTGGGGTCGTGATGGAATATTTTTCTGTAAAAAAGTTTCTTCTGATCCTGTTCCAATTCCGAAAATTTTTCGGTTATTTCTTTGAACCGTTTGTACTCTAATAATCTGCGGACGAGTTCGGACCGCGGGTCTTGTTCTTCTTCGTCGCCAGGTTCTTGGGGAAGCAGCATCTTCACTTTTATCTGCATAAGCTCTGCAGCCATCACGATAAAATCACCGGCAACTTCAAGGTCGAGTACCGACAAATAATTTAAATAATCCAGAAATTCTTTCGTGATTCTTGAAATAGGAATGTCTTTGATATCCAACTCGTCCCTCTTTATAAAAAAAAGTAAAAGGTCGAGAGGACCTTCAAATTGCTGCAGTTTTACTTTATACGCCATCGTTACTAGTGCCGTTTCAAATTAGAAAGTATGTATTTTAGTAACTACTCAGCAGCATTTGTACTGATGTATAATTAAAAAACAATTGCCACAAAGGCACAAGGGCACAAAGTTACACAAAGTTATCACAAGATAATTCTTTTGATACCATTTCATCTGTTAATGGCTTAAACATTTCTTTGTGCTACTTGGTGCCTTGGTGTCTTGGTGGCATATAATTCTTGTTTTTTTCTACTCAGGACTTAACAGCTGAATAGTTACGTATTTTATTAGATAATATCTTGTGATTTTTGTATTTACCAACACCAATTACAATCTTCATAAGCAAGTAAAAGATGCAACGTATAAGTTTCTACGTTACCGAAATACACGAAACCAAAAACGGAAACAAATTAATTTGAAACGGCACTAGCCAAACCCCATAACAGTGCGAACTTCATTCATCGTCGCTTCAGCAACTTTTCTGCCCTTAATTTCACCTTCGTTAAGTATCTCAAGTACGACTTGTTTGTTTTCTTCGTAGTATTTTCTCTTCTCGCGGAAGGGGGTCAAGTGTTCAATTATCTTTGTGGCGCATTTTGATTTACATCCGACGCAACCTAAAGCACTACTTCGGCAGCCGCTGGCTATCTCGGCTGTATCTGTTGGATTAAACTTCTGATGGTAGGTATAAACCAAACATATCTCTGGTCTGCCCTGGTCACCTTTGCGTATCTTCAATGGGTCGGTTACTGCAGAACGCATTTTCTTTTGTACCACGTCAGGTTCATCTGAAATTAAAATCGTATTACCGGCTGACTTACTCATTTTTTGGCTGCCGTCCAAGCCGGGAAGGCGCGGGAACCTTGTTAGCAGCGGCTCGGGTTCAGGAAAAACTGAACCGTATTGAAGATTAAACTTACGTGCAATCTCACGCGTTATTTCGATATGCGGAACCTGGTCATCTCCGACAGGAACGCACTCCCCTTTATACAGCAATATATCCGCAGATTGGAGTACTGGATAACCTAAATGACCGTACGTGATATTCTCGATATTTAAATCACGAACCTGATCTTTTACAGTTGGGTTCCTTTCTAACCTCGCCGAAGTTATTAGCATAGAAAAAATTAAATGTAACTCAGTGTGTTGTTTGATTTGAGATTGCCGGAACATCGGACTTTTTTCGGGGTCGAGACCGACGGACAGCCAATCGATCAACATGTCGATGGAATTTTGATAGACGTTGGACGAATCTAAATCGGTTGTTAACGCGTGGTAGTCTGCTATTAAGTGATAATTTTCATACTCATCTTGTAAACTTACCCAATTTTCGAGAGCGCCTACTAAATGACCTAAATGTAATTTCCCTGTCGGACGCATGCCGCTCAAGATTCTTTTTTTTCTATTCATTAATTTAAAAACAGGTATGGTTTCCAGCTTTCGTCAATTTTGTTAATACTGTGTTTTATAAATGTGATATGATTAGGTCTTATCGGCTTTTTCAATAGTTTCATGTTTGCTTCCTCAAGCGACCTGTCGTCTTTTTTGTTATTGCATTTTACACAAGCTGTAGCCAAGTTTTCCCAGCTATCTTCGCCACCTTGTGACTTAGGGATGATATGGTCTATAGTGAGAGTACCGCTGGCGGCTCCGCAATATATACATCTATGCCCATCGCGTCGTAATATATTTTTGCGCGAAAGTATTATCTTTTTATACGGGACACGAATGTAAATACCTAAACGAACAATACTAGGAAACGGGAAATTCGAACTTGCCGACCGGATAACCTTGCCATTTTTCCTTTCGATCAATTCCGCTTTCCCTAAATAAATCAATACAATAGCTTTTTTAGCATTGCAAATACTAATCGGCTCATAGTTTTGGTTTAAAATGAGAACTTTAGAACCCAATATTCCATTTACACGTCTTGATGTAGAAATCTTGCTGAAGTTACACACACCTCCTATACGTTTTAAATTGTATCATTTATTCGTTTAATGTTTAAGTATGATTATTAACAGTAAAAATATATGTTAAATTGTTTAGATTGTCAAGTTTTTCTAATGGTAGGTAGTTCGTCATTTGTTATTTGAAATTCCAAACATGCTTAAGATTGTAGTGCGAGCTTCAGCTCGCCAATTTGCTTTTAAAATGCGAACTAAAGTTCGCACTACACTTCCCCGTTTCGCCCCTTCGCCGAGTCCCCGTTTCATTTTCTTCGGTTTGGCAAACTAAAGCCTGCCCTGCCGCAGGCCAGGGTTCGCGCTACAGCTCTCCGCTCTTCGCTCGGAGTTTATCCCGCCTTCTTTTGGAAGTAGCACTAGTTATTTCGGTATCTCAATCGCAATGAAACTTGATGTATCTTCTGATTTGCGTACCCTTAACAAAATAGAATCACCCGGCTTCGACTTCTCTATAATCTCTTTCACCTCTTTGGCAGAATTTACCGGTTGCCTGTTGATTTCAAGTATTACATCGCTCTGCGCTAAACCACGTTGTGCCGCATCGCTATTTCTTTTGATGTTTGCGACAAGTACACCGGAATCGACTTTCAAATCTTTTTTCTCTTTTGAAGAAAGCGTGCGGACAGAAAAACCTAATTTCTCAAAATTTACAGAGCTGATAGTTTCCTGATCATCTTTCTTCTTTTCAGTTTTTTCTTCTTTCGCAGCTATCACTTCATCATCACCCGTGCGCGCAGCTAATTTAACTTTCTTCTCTATTTTCTTGCCGTCGCGATTCAGCTTTATCTCAACAACATCGCCCGGATGTTTCGTGGCTATATAACTTTGCACTTGATTCGGAGCTTTCATCTCTTTGCCATCTATCTCTAAAATTATGTCGCCCGCTTTTAATCCGGCTTTTTCGGCAGCGCCGTCTTTAATTACGTTATCTATCAGTACACCGGTGGTCTTTTCAAGTTTGAATGCCTTCGCATCCGTCTCATCAATGGCTCTAATCTGCACTCCCAAATAACCACGTCGGACTTTCCCGAACTCGATTAAATCTTGAGCGACATACTTCGCGATGTTGATCGGAACTGCAAAACCGTAACCTTGATACCGTGCGTTTGTTGTTGCGATTGCAGTATTTATTCCGACAACTTCTCCTTTCAGATTCACGAGCGGTCCACCGCTATTTCCGGGATTGATTGCTGCGTCGGTTTGGATGAAGCTTTCAATACCGTATGAATCGCGAATTACACCGATGTTACCGCGACCGATAGCGCTCACGATTCCCGCCGTTACAGTCGATTGTAAACCTAACGGATTACCGACTGCTATCACCCATTCACCTACTTGCAAATCTTCCGAATTTCCGAGCGAAGCGGTCGGCAAATCATTCGCGTCAATTTTTATGATTGCCATATCGGTCGTCGGGTCGGTTCCGATTATTTTCGCATTCTTGAATCTTCGTTTGTCGTTTAGAATAACTTCTATCCCGTCTTCCTTCGCACCGGCAACGACATGATTATTTGTCAAGATATATCCCTTTGGATTAATGATTACACCCGAGCCAGAACCTTCCTGCGGCTGAGGTTCAGGAAATTTAAAATCAGGTCCGAAAAAGTGGAAGAAGTCTTTGAATCTATCCGACTTCTCATCCACCTTGACCGTTACATTAATACTCACAACGGTAGGTGTAACAAGTTTTGATACATCGATGAAAGATTGGTTGAACGATTTAATATCTGTGCTTTGCGAGCTTAGAGGTGATGGAACACCTAAACTTATTTTTTCTTCACGAGCAAGACTGAAGTCAATACCGTTATTGAAGCTTGATACAAGTATAACTCCGAAAATGATACCGATTGATATCAAAAAAATTGCTGAAAGAATTGATTTATTATTCATGTGTCTCCTATATTTAATCTAATGTTTTTGAGTATATATTATTTAAAATTATCTTTCGAACTCATCCCCCCAAGGGGTTGACCAAAAAGTAGAATATTCGATGTAGTGCGAACTTTAGTTCGCTTAAATTTCATCAAAAAGCGAAATGAATTTCGCTCTACATCCCTCTCAAAGAACTTATTGGTCACCCTCAGTTTTGTCTAAACTCTGAAAGGAGGATGAGTTATAATTTGCCATTAATACTTAATGAAACGCGTTTTTGTTTCAGTGAGGATTCGATTTCTTTAGATTGTTAAAAATTTTGTCACTCTTTAAATCTTTTAATTCGCTGATATGATAACGCAAATAGTCGAATAAAAAATTCCCAATTTCGGTTTTATTTTGTGGATTTATTTCGATGTTAGAAGCTGCACTAATTTCAGCCGTAGTCTCTAATCGGTTTAAAATCGCTAAATTATCGGATGAAATTTTAACGGGATGAATAATATAGTTTTGACAATCGGAACATAATGCAGCGCCTCGCGAAAAATCGAACAGTAATGACCCAGTCTGTTCTGTTTTTCGAAAATTATTCCTGCCGCATTTACCGCATGTTGAAAAATTAAAACTGTAACCTAATATTTCGCCCAATTTAATTTCAAAGGTAAAACCGATACTCGAAAAGTTTTTATCTGCCTTATCTAAGTCGGACAAAGTTCCAACTATTAATTTGAATAGAGGAAGATTCTGTTCTTCGTCGTGAGCAACCCGGTAAACTAATTCGATTACTTTCAGCCCTTCGGCGAGTTTATCTAAATCTGAAGAAATATATCTGAACGATTTCAACAGGTCGCACTGTGAAATCAAATTCAGTCCTTTAGTTTCTTTCTTGTACATTACTAACAGCACGTACGCCATCGAATCCAACGAAGCACCGAATTTACTTTTGGATGCTCGCGCACCTTTTACGATACCAGTTACTTTACCGTATTTCTGCGTATAGAAAGTAACGATTTTACTCGTTTCGCCGTATTTCATTGACTTCAAAACGACTGCTTCAGTTTTAACGATTTGGCTCATTGCTTAATTCGTAAGGCGAATATAATATTTTAATGTCAGTAATAATACCGCTAATCAATTCGGGGGGCGTTATGTCGAATGCAGGTGAGTACACTTTTACTCCTGCGGGGGCGATTTTCTTTCCGGCAATTTCAGTAACCTCATCCGGATTTCTTTCTTCGATGATGATATCTTTTCC
>JAHJRJ010000226.1 GCA_018830765.1 Bacteroidota bacterium
ATTCCTAACTCCTCAATTTTTCGATACAGCGACGAAACACTGATGCCGAGCACGGCTGCAGTTTTTTCTTTATCACTTTCGTTTAATGCGAGTTGTTCCTCGATACATTTTTTTTCAAATTCTCTAACCTTGTCTTTTAATTTGCCGGAATCTGTGTAGGTAAGTATATCAGCTTTTTGTCTTAGCTCTTCAGGTAGCTCATTTATAGTAATAAACTCCTTGTCTGTAAATATCAATGCCCTTTCGACGATATTTTCTAATTCTCTGACTTGCCCCTTCCACTTATAATTCATCAAAATTTTTAGCACATCATTTGTCGCCCCTATTACGAGTTTTCCCATCTGCTTACTGTGCTTATTGATAAAATGCTGAACTAAAAGACCGATATCTTCTTTTCTCTCTTCGAGCGAGGGTAAATGAATCTCCACAATATTTAAGCGATAAAACAGATCCTCACGGAAACCGCCCTCCTCAACCAGATCGCGCAGACTCCGGTTGGATGCCGCGATGATTCTAACATCAATTTTTATTGGATTTGTGCTGCCGACCGGTAATATTTCTTTTTCTTCAATCGACCGAAGCAGTTTAACTTGAAGATGCAGCGGAATCTCGCTGATCTCGTCCAAGAAAATTGTTCCACCAGTTGCTATTTTAAACAACCCGTCTTTATCTGATATCGCGCCGGTAAAAGATCCTTTTTTATGTCCAAACAACTCACTCTCGAAAAGTGTTTCTACGATAGCGCCGCAATTAACTGCAACAAACCTTTGCGTTGCTCGGTTGCTGTTGTAATGAATTGCTCGCGCAACAATTTCTTTTCCTGTTCCGCTTTTGCCAGATATTAAAACTGTACCATCTGTGTTTGATACTTTTTTTATCAGTTCGAATACTTTTTTTATTGCAGGACTATTTCCGACGATATTATGAAAATCATACTCACGGTGAAGTTCTTCTCTCAAAAGAGCGTTTTCAAGTAAAAGATTTTTATGCTCGACTAACTTTTTTACACGATGTAGTAACTCGTCGAATTCGAGCGGTTTAAGAATGTAATCGTAAGCGCCGTTACGCAAAGCTGCAATGGCTGTCTCCAGTGAGCCGTATGCTGTAATCATAATAACAAACGTTTGAGGAGATACTTCACGTATTTTCTGTAAAAGCTCGACACCTTTAAGTTCCGGCATCTCGATATCGGTTATTACAATATCAAAAGATGTGGTTTTGACTTTTTTAAAAGCCACAGCCCCATTTTCGGCTTCATCAACATCATAATTTTCTTTCCGCAGCACAAAAGCTAAAGATTCCCGGATTAAATTCTCATCATCGACAATTAATATTCTTGTTTTCAACCTTTATCCTCGTCTATTTATCGTGTTGGTAATGAAACGATGAAAGTACTGCCTTTTCCGACCTCGCTTTGGACGTCGATCTCACCGTTAAAATTTTTCACGATACCGTAACTAACCCACAGCCCTAACCCAGTTCCCTCACCAACTTTCTTGGTTGTAAAGAACGGTTCAAAAATTTTCTCTTTAATTTCATCGGCAATTCCTTTGCCATTATCCTTTACGATAATGAGCATGTCGCTTCCTCTCATTTTCGAAGAAACCCTGATTTCGCCAGGTTTCCCCTCAGTAGCATCTACCGCGTTCAACAGTAGATTAATGAATACTTGAATAATTTGGTCTTGAACGACTGTAAACTTCGGTAGTGTTTGGTCAAGCTCCAATATAAAATTTATATCTTTCGATTTCTTACCGTAACGGACTATGTTGACAGCATCTTGTATTACTTTATTGATGTCTGTAAGTTTGACTTCGTAATTCGAGGGTCTTGAAAAGTCAACCAATTCACGGATGGTCTTTGCAATCCGGTTAATTTGATTTTTGACAAGCTCTAATTTTTCTTGAGCGAAATTATCCTTAGTCGTCCGTTGAATCACTTGTACCAACGACGAAATTGAAGTTAATGGATTGCCGACTTCGTGTGCGATACCGGCAGCTAATTGACCTACTACGGATAATTTTTCAGCATGACTTATCTGACGTTTTAGCCGCTTTAGCTCTGTTACGTCGCGTACTATCGCTGAACTTCCGATTACATTACCTGCCGTATCTCTAACCAATGTGCGGGTCAGTTGGATAGATATTCTCTGTCCCTCTTTTGTTAGTCGTTCGGTTTCATAATTACTTATAAAACCCCTTGCCTTAACCTCTTTGTCTATCTTTTCTAATTCACCGCTATCAACTAAATCGGGTGGAACGAGCATAGAAAAATTTTTTCCTAAAACTTCTTCTTCTTTGTAACCGTAAATCTTTTCGGCTCCTTTGTTCCACGACCTGATATTATAATCTAGATCCAATCCGATGATGGCATCAGCAGAATCTTGCAATATTGCTGCTAAATAAGCTTGACGTTCGTACAGCTCGCTCTCTAATCGTTTCTGATTGGTTAAATCTTGATGCGTCCCCAAAAAACCGATTACCTTTCCTGCCGGGTCGATAATCGGCGATATCAGCAACCTTTCATAAATTATCGACCCGTTCTTGTGCCGGTTTTCGATCTCACCTGTCCAGACTTTGCCTGCAAGTATCGTCTCCCACATCTGTTTCCAGAAATCTTTGGGATGACGACCGCTATTTAAGATACTTGGATTTTTTCCTATCAATTCCGTCTTCGTATATCCTGTAATTTTCTCGAATGCAGGGTTTACATATATTATATTACCGTCAACATCTGTTATTTCGATAGGATTGACAGTATAATGAATTGCATTAGCAAAACGTAGTAGCTGTACTTGGGCGCGCCTCTGCTCTGAAATATCGCGGGCACTTACAATTACGAGAGGATTAAGATTGCTGTTATCCGAAAGTAATGTAAAAACTAAAGAAACATTGACGGCAGAACCATTTTTCGAAATTAACTCCGACTCAATATTCTTGACGGGTTTATCTTTAAAAGCATTTCGGAAGGATTTATTAAATGATTGTTGGAATTTGTCCGAAATAATCGCGAGCAAAGGTTTATTCATTATCTCGCCTGCTGCATAACCGGTTGCTTTGCACGCACTCTGGTTTACATCTAATACTATACCTTCATTGTTTACGATAAAACAAATATCAGAAGATATTTCAAATAGCTTTTCACCAATTGACGATCGGTTTCTCACTTAATAAAGATAGTTTATTTTTTAACTATAGAAATTTACAAAATTGCCAACCAATAATCAATTTTGTAGAAAAGAATCAAAACTTGAACTTTACTTTTGGGCTCATCAGGTTAATCATTACTTTTTCTGCGGAGAGCGAGGGACTCGAACCCCCAAGTTCCAAATTGACTGAAGTTAGCGATTCGCTTTTAGCATAGAAGCTCAACTTCATGTCAATTTGAGAATCCCGCCATTTATGTTCGGCGGGATCTATTTAATCTCTCACATCTGAATCTACATCGTTCTTTTCGGACGTCCCGCTTGTCCGTCAGCTGACGGACGGAGAGCGAGGGACTCGAACCCCCAAGTCCTTTCGGACGTCCCGCTTGTCCGTCAGCTGACGGACGGAGGGTGAGGGACTTTTCCAAAGGAATCCCTTCGGGAGAACCCCCACATCCCGAAGGACGGTTGACAACTCAACTCGTTGAGCAGTTTTTCCCGCACGCCGCATTATTGCGGAGAGCGAGGGACTCTCCACCATAGGCGGATCAGCCTTTGGCTGAGAACCCCCAAATCCTTTCGGACGTCCCGCTTGTCCGTCAGCTGACGGACGGAGGGTGAGGGACTTTTCCAAAGGAATCCCTTCGGGAGAACCCCCACGTCCCGAAGGACGGCAGTTTTTCCCGCACGCCGCATTATTGCGGAGAGCGAGGGACTC
>JAHJRJ010000227.1 GCA_018830765.1 Bacteroidota bacterium
CTGATTTCTGTAATCGAGGAATTATCGGCTTGAAACGTCTATCGAAAAATATATTACTTCTGTTTGTGAGTGAAGCCGGAAGCCGGTTAATCGGTTTTTTTACAACTATCTATCTCGCTCGAAATCTCAGCGTTGACGGGTTCGGCATTGTTAATATCGGACTTACCGTTTTTGCTTATGCTTTGCTCTTTGGTTCTCAATGGCTCAATATTTACGGCACGAGGCAGATTGCAGCAGGTGAAAAAATAAATTTTATCGGCAGGTTTGTCTCTCTGCGTTTTGTAGTATCTTTTATAGTTTTTATCCTTACAATCATTCTAACTTATCTCTTTATTGAGGATACAATAATTGTATTTGTAATTGTTCTATTTGTTTTTAGTATTTTCCCCAATATATTCTTTCTCGATTGGTATTTTCAAGGTAAAGAAAATTTGTTTCCGGTATCCGTCGGTAGATTGCTAATTTCTGCGGTGTATTTATTTTCGTTGTTATTGTTCTTCTCAAGGTCGCATAACTTGACTTGGGTTCCTGCGTCGTTTCTCATAGGCAACACAATCGGTGTCGCTTTTGTTTTGTATTGGTTCCGGAAAGAGGGCAATACTCTAGTCCCTTCATTCTCACTAAAAAATTCTTACTCGTTGTTCAAAAAGTCCTTACATCTTTCATCGGCATCGGTCATAAGTCAAGTCAATGTCAATCTTCCAATCATCATTATCGGTTTGGTGTTGTCTGCAACCGAAGCAGGAATCTTTAGCGCCGCAAGTAAGCTGGTTTTTTTCTTTCTCTTATTGGACAGATTTTTTTATTCTCTATATTTTCCTGCCGTTACTCGTGTGTTTCAGGAATCCTCCGAAAGGTTGTCGGAGGTAGTTTCTTTCGTCCTCCGCATTGCTTTAATCGTTATCATACCGGTAACAGTCGGATGTATCTTGTTGAGCGAACCAATTATCAGATTAATTTTCGGTAATGATTATCAAGATGCTTCTCTCGTTTTTCAGATATTAATAGGTTATTTCACGGCAACTATTTTAAACTCGATCTACGGATACGGGCTTGTGGCAATCAAACAGGAAAAATTGTATTCAAAGATAATCGCATTAAGTTTGATAGTATATTTATTTTCTACGTTAATTTTTACTTACCTGTTTGGAGTTATAGGAACAGCGGCTGGCGTAGTTGTTTCTGAATTTGTAGTGTTAGTTTGTTTTAGGTTTGCATTTGGAAAGTTTGTTCAAGTTAACTTTTTCCGTTATATTTTAAAAGTTTTTCCCGCGCTTCTCGTTATGATAATTGTGATTTATTTTACTTCGCATAACTTGTTATTATCAATACCGGCGGCAGCATTAACTTATCTTATGATAACGGTCGCGGCAGGTGGAATAAGTAAGTCCGATTTGCAAACACTTAAGGAAAAGATTTTATGAAATTGAAGACTGGACTTTTAGGTAAATCTCTAGGTTGGGAAATACTTTTGGCACAGATTGGCATCGGTTTCGACCGTATCAGTTCAATATCTGAAATTAATGATTACCCTATTTTGGTTATTGCGGATGAGTATGGTAGAGAAATAATTCCAGCGCTCAGAAAATATCTTCAAGAAGGGGGAGGATTGTTGTGTTCGTCGTATATTTTTGATATGATTGCCAACACTCACTCGAAAGAAGTGTTCTTGAAATATTTGAGTCCGGATAAAGACGGATTGTTTACCGATCCAGAAATTATCGACATCTATAAAAAAGTAAAAATTTCCACTCAGGCAAATCATCTGCATACGAATGAAGGAGAGTTCTCCACATTTATAGGTAAGTATTTGAATGGAAATATAGTCGTGTTACCGTTTGATGCCGGTTCGCTCGTAGTTGACACACGTTCGAGAAAGAAAAGTTTTTACTCAAAATCGAAACGGCTGCCTTATGAAGAAGTTTCTCTAGTATCTAAGGGCTCAATTAGACGGATTGTTACCCGTGCGTTAGAAAATTTGTTCCATTCTGCGCAACTCCCTTTTGTTCATTTGTGGTTCTATCCTAAAGATGTGAGCAATGTTTTTATTTTTCGTGTTGATACAGATTACGGAACGATACATCAGATTGACCAGCTATACCATTTGTC
>JAHJRJ010000228.1 GCA_018830765.1 Bacteroidota bacterium
GAAGCATTAACAGCTTGAGAGAAAGCCGCGAACAATGCTAAAGCAGTTAGCGCTGCTGAACCGATTGCAAATCCTTTTCCGATTGCTGCGGTTGTATTGCCGAGCGCATCTAAACCGTCTGTAATTTTCCGGACATCAGGACCTAAACCAGACATCTCCGAGATTCCACCTGCATTATCGGCGATTGGTCCGTATGCATCGACAGACATCGTAATACCTACAGTTGCTAACATTCCTACTGCTGCGATTCCTATTCCATATAAACCGGCTACAATATTTGAAACATAGATTGCAATTGCGATAGCGATGACTGGTAAAGCGACAGATTCCAGTCCGACCGCTAAACCGTGGATGATGTTGGTTGCTGCGCCTGTTTTGCTTGCTTCACAAATTCTTTTAACTGGCTTTGCTGAAGTGTAATACTCAGTGATTAATCCTATGAAAATTCCGCCTACCGTTCCGAAAAATATCGCCCCAAATACATTGTTACTTACATCGAATGAACGAGTGATAACTAAGCTTCCGATCAAGAATAATCCGGCAGCGATAAAAGTTGAATAACGTAAAGCGGCTGCAGGAGAGAATCGTTTTAAAATTTTCATCGAAACGATTCCAATGAACGATGCAATTAAACCGACTGCTGCAAGCACTAATGGCAATGCCATTAAAATATTTTTTATATCGAGGTCTGCAATGCTTGCGTTTGCTTTTAATATTGCTAAACCTTCCGGAAGTAGTGTGGCGGCGATTGCTATCGTTGCAATGATTGAACCGACATACGATTCAAAAATATCTGCGCCCATACCTGCGACATCGCCTACATTATCGCCTACGTTATCTGCTATTACGCCGGGGTTACGCGGGTCGTCTTCGGGAATTCCTGCCTCGACTTTTCCAACTAAGTCAGATCCGACGTCGGCTGCTTTAGTATAGATACCTCCACCCACACGAGCGAACAGCGCGATCGAGCTTGCACCCATTGCGAAGCCATTAATAATGCGGGCTTGTTCAGGACTTCCGAAAAAGTAAAAGAAAATACCTACACCTATTAAGCCAAGACTTGCAACACTAACGCCCATAACTGCACCGCCGTTAAAAGCTACTAAAAGCGCAGCACCTTGTCCATGCTCTTTGGCTGCTTGTGTTGTACGTACGTTTGCCTTTGTTGCGGCTTGCATTCCGAAGAAACCAGCCAATACCGAACAAATTGCACCGCTAATAAACGCTATAGCTGTATACCACCCCAAGAATGTTCCTAATAATACGAAAACTATAATTACAAAAAATATAAGAACGGAATACTCTCGTCTCAGGAAAGCCATCGCACCGATTTGTATCTGGTGCGCAATATCTTTCATTTTATCGTTTCCGGCAGGATGACGTTTAATTGAGAAGTAAATAATAAAAGCGATAAATAATCCAAAGACTCCTAATAGTATTGAAAGATTTGATAATAGATCCATAATAATTATTTATTCTTCTTTGGTGATGTTGTATTTATTCATTGCGGCTGTAATACCTTCACTGATGAAAGTAAGGGAAGCGTTTCTGGCGTTTGCGATCATTTCTTTTACTATATCTTTTTCACCATTTTCAAAAACCGATAAAACGTATTGAGTTTTTTCAGTCTTCTTGCGAGGTAAATTCTTGCCAGCTATTCCACAACGCATTCGTGGGAAATTCTGTTTTTGCATATGATAGATTATAGAATACAAACCGTTATGTCCACCGTCGCTTCCGCGTTGACGAATTCTTAGTTGTCCCAACGGGAGTTCGAAATCATCGCAAATGACGAGCATGTTCTCGGGTTCAGCTTTAAATCTTTCGATCAAATCCAGAATAGCTGTACCGCTATTGTTCATGAATGTAAGTGGCTTTACCAATCCAATTTTTCTACCTTGATAAGTCGTGAAGCTGATAAGGTATTCACCGCGGCCTGCGAACAAGCGGTTGTTCAACCGTTCACATAATGCGTCAATAACTGCAAAACCTATGTTATGGCGGGTTCCGTCGTATTCTCCACCCGGATTACCGAGTCCTATTATAAAATGCACTGTTTAAATCTTACTTTCGGTTTGAGATTGTTATTCTAATTTTTCTTCGCCTTCTTCTTCGGCAGTTTTCTTACCCTTACCGACGACTTCAGGTTCGGTTATTCCTTCTACAGGCGCTACTACTTCAACAGCTTTTTCTACCAATGGCGGGAGTATAGCTAATACCGTACTATTTTCGTTCTCAAGGATTGTGAAATTTTCAACGAGCAAATCTTTCACGTGTATAGATTGGTTGATCAGTAAATTTTCTGCATTTATTTCTACGTGCGATGGGATATCTTTAGGTAAGCAGGAGATTTTCAGTTTGTGGATGATGTGTTGTAACATTCCACCGTCACGAACTCCTTGTGATGTACCGCCTATGATTATTACAGGCACTTCAATAGTTAGCTTCTCATCGGCTTTTATACCTTGGAAGTCAGCATGGATTGGTTTATCGCTAACCGGATCGAACTGAACATCCCGGAGGATGCATTTTTTCTCGATGCCGTTACTCAACGTTAAGTTAATCATACTAATTTCTTTCGAGTGTACGAGTTTACTTAAACTTTTTTCCGGAATAGCTATGGTGATATTATCTTCACCGTGAATATAAAACACACCCGGTATTTTACCTTCGCGGCGTAATCCACCAACTTTTTTCCCTTTTAATTCTCTGATCTCAGCGTGTAAAGTTACTTCTGCCATTCGTTTATCCTTTATCAATGTCAAATAATGAACTTATAGATTGATTCGTAAAACATCTTTTTATTGCCTCAGCTAAAAGCCGGTTTGCAGATAACAATTTAATTTTTTTTGATTTTAAAATTTTCGGGCCTGTATAAACCGAATCAGTAATATATAATTCTTTAATTTCTGATTCTTCAATTCTTTGCGCCGCATCAGCCGAGAGTATAGGATGCGTACAAGCGCCGTAAATGTCTTTTGCTCCTGCATTCTTAAGCGCATTCACGGCGTTAATGAATGTGCCGCCAGTATCAATCAAATCATCGACGATTAAAATATTTCTGTTAACCGCAGTGCCGATGATATTCATAACCTCGGCTTGGTTTGGTTTCGGGCGTCGTTTGTCAATAAGAATTAACTCGGCGCCTAACCGTTTAGCATACGAACGCGCTAATTTTATACTTCCTACATCTGGCGATACAATAGCCAAGTCGGGTATGTTTTTCTTCTTGAAATAAGGTGAAAATATTGCCGATGAATACAAATGGTTAACCGGAATATCAAAAAAACCCTGAATTTGAGGTGCGTGTAAATCCATCGTTATCACGCGGTCGGCTCCTGCAGTTGTGATTAAATTTGCGACCAACTTAGCAGTGATTGACACTCTCGGCTGATCCTTTCTATCTTGCCGGGCGTATCCGAAGTATGGAATTACCGCAGTTACTCTGCGTACCGATGCCCTTTTAGCTGCATCAATCATTATGAGTAATTCTAACAAGTTGTCAGCGGGAGGATTCGTGGATTGTAGGATGAAGATATCTGACCCTCTAATGTTCTCGCTGTATTTTACCCAAATTTCTTTATCGCTAAAATTCTTTACTACACATTTTCCAACTTCTATTCCAAGTTGTTTAGCGATAGAGAGTGCTAAATCTGAGTTTGATCGTCCTGCAAATAATTTTAATTTTATCATTTTGCAAATTCAGCAATTTTTAGGTTTAAATATACATAAATCCGTAGAATATTGCAAGGTTTTTATTTCTCGGCGAATAATTTGAAATTTCGGGCAAGATTGTTTATATTC
>JAHJRJ010000229.1 GCA_018830765.1 Bacteroidota bacterium
CACTGTTCTCCGCTCTCTGCTCTTAGCTCTCTGCTCTTTTCACCAGTTACCGACTACAGGTTTGACAAATCGGTTACTTTTGTGATAGTGCCGTCTTTGATTTGAATAATTCTGCTTCCGGATTTTCGGACGAGGTCGTAGTTATGTGTAGCGAGCAGGATTGCCGTTCCCCGGGAATTAATTTGCTTCAGTAAATCTAATATTTCCATGGCAGTTGCCGGGTCAAGATTACCGGTCGGTTCGTCTGCTAATATTATCATCGGCTCGTTTACAAGTGCACGTGCGATCACTACGCGCTGCTGCTCGCCGCCCGAAAGCTCGTGAGGTATATTACTGCGTTTGTGACTCAATCCTACATCAGCAAGTACACGCAACACGCGCTTTTGTATCTCTTTGCGACTGACACCCGTAACTTGTAATGCAAATGCGACGTTCTCGAAAATATTCCTGTCTTCCAACAGCTTGAAGTCTTGGAAGACGACCCCTATCGTTCGGCGAAGGTATGGTATCTCTTTCTTTTTGATAGAAACTGAATTGAACTTACCAACGATAACAAAACCTTTTTCTGGAAATAAATCCATATAAATTAAACGCAGAAGAGTAGTTTTTCCGATTCCAGTTTCTCCTACGAGCGATACGAATTCACCGTTTGGGATGTTCAGATTCACGTTGGTGAGTACCGCCTGCCCGTTGAACGAGAAAGAAACATTTTTCATCGTTACCATTTTTACTTCTTCCTAATAGTTTTTTTGGGGATATGCTGATTCCTGTTCTTGATTACCTCTACAGCTAATCGGACTGCTTCGATTGTGCTACTTGGATCGGTAATGCCTTTGCCCGCAATGCTGAACGCAGTTCCGTGGTCAGGGGAAGTGCGAACTACCGGAAGTCCTGCGGTGAAATTTACACCTTTTACAAACCCCAACAATTTTAGAGGTATCAATCCTTGGTCGTGGTACATCGCAAGAATAGCATCAAAATTTTTATATGAACCGATTCCAAAAAATCCGTCAGAAGGGAAAGGTCCCGACACGTTGGCACCATCTTGCTTTGCCAGTTTCATCGCCGGTAAAATTGTTGTCTTTTCTTCGTTCCCCAACAAACCGTTCTCGCCGGCGTGTGGATTCAAACCTAATACTGCTATCTTCGGTTTCTTGATTCCGAAATCTATTTTCATCGAATTATTCAATGTAGAAATCTTTTCTGCAACCAATTTAGTTGTAATTGAACTCGCCACTTGACTTATCGGAATGTGTATAGTGGCAAGCCCAACTCTAAAATTATCGCATGCTAATATCATAGCGTATTTCTCTGTTTTGTATATTGCAGCCAATAGTTCAGTTTGACCGGGGAAATGTAATCCGTTAAAATTTACTGCGGCTTTGGAAATCGGCGCTGTCACAATTCCGTCAATACCGTATTTTAGATTCAACACTGCAGCGGTTATAATTGATTCGACTGCAAGCTGGCCCGCCTCGAAAGAAATTTTACCCAGCTTTATTTTTGGTTTCTGAAATTTTCGTACTACTATCAGCGGAATATCATCCGAATTACTCCGCGGAATATCTTCAACCCCGAAGTATTCGGGGTCAACTTCCCTGATAGAAATTTTCATCTTATAGAGTTTAGCGTAGTATTCGAAAACATCTAACGAACCGACGAGTACCGGAATCGCAATTCGTCTAACGAGATGTGAGTTGGCAGCTTTTAAAGCCACTTCGGGGCCGATACCGTTGAAATCGCCCATTGTGATTGCTATAACAGGTTTCATAAATCCTCGATTGTTATAAGTTTAAAATCACCCTTTCTTTTTTGATCTTCGAACACAAATTTCTTCTTCATTTTTGCGTAGATCCAAATTTCTGCAGCCGGTGAGCCTGGGTTTAAAACTCTTTCTGTATTTTCCGGTTTTCCGTATAAAATATATATCTTACCGCGATCTGTTTTCGCTCCCGGTTGATTATCTATGGTTAAAAATTTCTCCGTGGCAAAATCTACACGGTAATAATACTCCGCCATCAGTTCATTGTATGCGGTTTCGGGAGTCGGATCTTTTTCCTCCCAAAATTTTTCGAATGCTTCTTTACGTTTTGATATTCTTCCCGAAAACATATCCTTCAACTCATTTTGCGTTGCAATATAATTCAACATATCGATAGCATAGTCAAGATTCAGGAGCGATTTCGGCATATCTTCCCAAATTACTTGGAATCTTTTTTCTATTTTAAGTCTGTCTTCGATTGTTACGCTTAACTCGTAATCGCCGGGTCTCAATTTCAAGTCGGGAAGGTGTAAAATGATACCGCTTTTTTCTCTATACGGATCGGGTTTTAGAAAATAAAGATTTTCTTTAGGTTCAAGTGTTAAAAAATTTAATATTTGATATTCTTTGTCGGATTCCATTACAGTAGAAACGATTTTGCCATCTACCAGTTTGTTAAGTTTAAAGGATAATGTAAAAGAATCGAGATTATTTGATTTAGAAAATAATTCGAGATAAGCGATGAATGGTTGACCAAAAAAGACGTTACCGCCCAAGTTCACAGGCTTGAAAGATTGTTCTGTTAATTTTGTACTGTCGTATGAAGTCAAGAAGACAAGATCCGATAAGGTAGTTTTCAAGTCGGTCCCGATAGCTATCGGGATGATTTCGGTGGATAGCTTTTCGGTTTTGAATCGACGGCTTGATTGGAGGTCAGTCGCTGTGAAAACGATGATATACTTTCCCCGGGTGAGATAGAATGGTATAATGTCAGATGAATAAGAATTCCCTTCGAAAGCTGCGGTCGGATTCACGATTTCTTTTTTAAATATTTTTCGATCGATAAATATCTTCATTGTGTCGAATATTTCAATGCTAATTTCTGCCCGAGCTATAAAACCCTTATCTATATCTTTAGTTAGTATGAAAAAGTTGTTCGAAAATCTGTACCAGATATCAATCCGATCGTGGATATTGTCAGATGCAGGAAATGTTGACACTTGAAGGGAGATGTTCGATTCGTTACTAATAAATCTACCTTTAGCATTTTTGTGTTGTGCAAAAGAGAGAGACGTGATTATTAAAAATGGAATAATTAATATTAAGTACGGTGGTTTCATATTCTTATAATAATTTACAAAGGTTAGAGTTTATATGCAAAAGTTTTTTAAAAACTCAATCAACAACCTAACCCCTACACCCGAACCGCCTTTCTGGGTGTAATCGTTACTTTCATCCATAATAGCGGTGCCGGCAATATCGAGATGTGCCCATTTGTATTCTTTACCTTTTTTTGTTTTGATGAATTTTTTTAAAAACATCGCCGCTGTTATAGTTCCTGCACCCCGGCTGCCCATGTTTTTAATATCTGCAATGTCACTCTTGATTTGTTTTGCGTATTCATCGAACATCGGAAGCTGCCACATGCGTTCGTACGTTTTTTCACCTGCGGCTTTTAATTTTGAAATTAATTCTTCATCATTTCCAAGAACAGCAGTAGCGTGATGACCAAGAGCTACAACAACGGCGCTGGTTAAAGTCGCAAGGTCAATAACGGCGGTAGGTTTGTATTTATGGGCGTAAGCCAATGCATCGGCTAAAATTAATCGTCCTTCAGCATCGGTATTATCGACCTCTGAAGTTTTTCCACCGTAGTGCGTAATGATATCACCCGGTTTCATCGCCGACCCGCTCGGCATATTCTCTGTAGCCGGAATTAGCCCGATTAAATTTACGGCTAACTTTAACCTTGATGCAGCTTCGAAGGTTCCGATAACAGCCGCGGCGCCCGACATATCCATCTTCATATCCGACATATTAGCCGACGACTTTAACGAAATTCCTCCTGAATCAAACGTAATTCCCTTTCCGACAAGAACAATCGTATCGTGCTTTGCGTTTGCCGGTTTATATTCCAGAATAATAAAACGTGGTGGGCGGATACTTCCCAAGCTGACAGCTAATAATCCGGCGAATTTATTTTGTTTTATTTTGTTCTTGTTCCAAACAGTCGCTTTGTATCCGTATCTCTTTGCCGATTTAATCGCAACCTCTGCAAGTGTTTGTGGATAAATCTCAGATGCGGGTGCGTTTACAAGATTGCGCGCAAGTATTACTCCGTCACTAATTATGCTCGCAAATTTCAATCCGTTCGATATTAATTTGAGACTGGAATCCTCGTCCGTAAAAATTGTCAATTCGGAAATTCTATCCTTATCCTCTTTTTTTGGGGTAATATATTTATTGAATTTATATTGTGAAAGGATAGCGCCCTCACCGATTGATTGAGCAATATCTTCAACTGTTTCTTTGAATCCACCTGGAAGTTTTGGGAACATCATAGCCAGCTTTTTTACTCTAAGCGTTTTAGCTGTTTTAGCAGCAATCGCCGCAGCTTTCCGGTAGCTTTCGAGTGTGATTTTCTTTTGTTCACCGAGTCCGACTAAAATAATTCTTGTCGAAGCAATCCTCAGGTCAGTATAAGCAGATGCCACAGAACCGGCTTTGCCTTTGAAACTTTCGAGTTCAGTTATTTTTTCTATTTGAGGTTTAAGTAGTTTCTTCAGTTCTGTTATTTGTTGCTCGAAGATTTTCTTATCCTCGTATAAAAAAACAGCAACTGCATCAGCTTTGGTGGTTTTAAGGTTTGATTGTGAAGTTGAGGTTTTCATATTTAATTCCATATTTAAACTCTAATCTCAAATATCTAAATACTAAACAAATCCTAAATAAATAATTCCAAATTATATTTTATAATTTAGATATTATGGTTTTAAATTTGTTTAGAGTTTCGAATTTTGTATTTAGGATTTTGTTTTTTCTAAAATAGCTCCAAATATTTTCATAAGTTCAGTTGCTTCTTGTGTTAATCTTAATCGCTCCGGTTCATCATCTTTTTTGCATTCAACTAACTCTAACCAATATATACTCTCTTTAGATTCCTTACGACAAATTTTAATACGCATACCAAAATCTTTTTTACCCAAAGCTTCATTAGCTTCCCGATAATTAGAACCTACAGAACCGGAAGATTTAATCAACTGTTTGCTGTATTCTACATTTGAGAGTGTATTCGGTACTCTTTTTAAAAAATCCCTAACATCTTTTGCAAACTTTAAAGTTCTATCCTCTAAGTCATAACGTTTTGAATTACCCATCACAATTATGTCAAATTATTTTAAATTTATGATTTAGATATTGTTTAGGATTTAGTGTTTAGAATTTCGGATTTCACTGAAGGTATTTCCGAGCTTTCTTTATCACTTCTTTCACAATATCATCTAACTTCACATTAAATAATCTCGCCCCGGCGGCATTCTTGTGTCCGCCACCGCTGAACTCTTTAGCAAGTTCGTTTATCGGTATGTCACCCTTTGAGCGAAAACTAATTTTAATACCGTCGTCAAGTTCGTTAAACAGCAAACCAACTTGCACACCTTCTATGCTCATCGGATAATTGGTGAAGTTATCGGTTTCGACCTCAGTTGTTCCCGTAGCTTCGAACATCTTTTGAATGCAAACCATATAAGCAAGTTTACCGCCGTATTCGGTTTTTAATGAATCGAGCGCTTCTCCTAAAAGTCGCATTCTACCCAACGACCAGCTTTCATACACTTGTGAATACACGGCAGTCGGGTCAACATCATATTGCAGTAAATCGGCAATAATGTGGTGCGTTTCGGTGTCAGTTCTCGGAAAACGGAATGAACCGGTATCAGTCATAATCGCAGTGTATAAAGGTTGAGCGATGTCGTGGTCAATAATGCTGCTATCGATTGATACAAGTAGATTGTATAAGATCTCTGCTGTTGAGGTTGCATCTTCGTCGAGTAAGTAAAAATCGGCAAAATCATCCGCATCAAGATGATGGTCGATAATTACTTTTGTTGATTTACTTTGTACCACCACTGGTTCTAAGCTGCGCAGCCGGTCTGGTTGGTTTGTATCGACAATAAATATCACATCTGCATTTAGTATTATTTTTTGATGGTAATCGGGATTGAATTTAACTAATTCACTATTAGTGTCTAAAAATTTGTAGAAGGCGGGAGTATCATTATGATTAAGTATAACTACCGATTTCTTCAACTTTTTAAGGAAGCGGGCAAGCGCAAGTTCGCAACCTAAACTGTCGCCGTCGGGATTGACGTGTGAGGTTATTACGAATTTATTATTATTTTGAATGATCTCCTTAACTTTTGCGCACTCAGATGTGAGTTCAGGACACGGAGATAAAGGTTTCGGTTTAGTTGTCATATTTGTTGGTTTTAATATAAATAATTTTCATCAATAATTAAAGATTTTATAAACATTTGTTAAAAACAGATATTTTTTGTAATTTGAATCGTCAAAATCCCGGGAAATTGGTTTAATAAGCAGGTATTAAACTATTTTTTCATTTTACATTTTACATTTTGAATTTATTTTGCGCCTGTAGTCCCAATCCGACTGGACTTATCGAGCGTCAACGAAGATAAGTACATTGTCGGATTGAGGATCCCCGCCGAAAGGCGGGACTCAGTTAAATGTATGCGCCCGTAGTCCCAATCCGACTGGACTTATCGAGCGTCAACGAAGATAAGTACATTGTCGGATTGAGGATCCC
>JAHJRJ010000230.1 GCA_018830765.1 Bacteroidota bacterium
ATTATTACTCTTTGTCCGATTACATTTCTCACATAGCAGTTCGATATTGCGTACTGTGTTACTCCCACCTTGAGAAATAGGAATAATATGATCGTATTCAAGATTCTCACGGCTGCCACATCGTACACACTTACCTTCATCGCGACGCCATACAGCTATTCGAACTTCTTCGAATATACGGGGACGATTTAATTTGATATCCATAGATGAGCGAGAATAATATTTTGATTTTAATCTTTCAAATTTAATGCGGTCTTTATCCGCAGCTTCCAAAATCAATAATTTAAGTTCTTCGGGTGTATGTTCTTTGGTTATTTTATAAAAACAATTTTGGAATAATAAAATGTGGCAATAGGATTCTGAATAAATCTCTAGTGCCATGCGTATTAACGTTAATATCACGGGTTCAGATTTAGATAACTGCCAAATAGGCCCTTGGTTTTTCAGGTCTAAAATTATCTTCTCCCTTGCACAATCCTTAATTTTATTGCTAACTTTCGGGGAATTCCACATTTCTAATTTTAAATTTAACGAATCCGTAATTAGAAGTTCCACTTTCGACAATTTAGGTCCTTTGATATGGATTTGTTTTTTGGGCTTATGCCATGCATAATCCTCAATCCATTTCGATGCATTATTGGTTATTTTTTCTACGGTCATAATTTTGCGTGGTTTTTAATAAAATCCTCTTAACATTTATAAATCATTTTGAATCGAGCTAAAAACAACTCGCGTACATCAGGCTTATCACACACATCAATAAATATCTGGTTAACTGCGTGTTGGAAATCGACAAAGAATTTCCAGACGTCAATCTGAATTGTGTATCCATCAACTTTGTATTTGTGAGTTCCATTAATACGATCAATACCTGCCCCGTCAATTGCAAAACTATGTGCCAATTCGTTCCGATAATTATACCAGAGAATTTCTGATAATAATAATTGTTTGTTCTGGTGGCGGGGTGATCGTACTTTAATATTCCAAGTTGACATGTATCTATTAATAAATGTAAAGAAATTCAGCTTCTTCTTGCTACCTTTCTTCGTGAAAAAACTGCCAAGTGCTTCAATACCATTCATTAGCAAAGATACCGTCAACAATGTCCCAGTTCTTGGATATCCGTTTCTGGAAGTATTTAATTCTTTAAATGATTGCGAACCTCTATCAAAAAGACTTGACATTGGCTCCATAAAGATCATTTGTATTCTCAATTTCAACCAAGCAATTTTTCCGTCGTCTGAAAGTTGTTGCAATATGCCATCACGATAGAAATCGTAATCGTAGAGTAGAATAGGGTGCAATCATGACCTTCGATAATAGCATTTGCCATTCGGTTATACCTTATCGCTTGATATTAAATAAATCTCTCAACCTTAAAAAAGTGTCGAGAATAAGCATTTTTCTAACCATCTTGTTCATTGATAGTTATTTTTCTCTTTCAATCACAAACGTAACAAAATCCATCAACGAAGTTTTACTCGGCGAGTCAGGAAATTCTGATATATTTTTCTTTGCAAGGTCGGCATAGTGTTTAGCTTTTTGTTCGGAATATTTTATGCCGCCGTAATCATCTACAAACTTAATTACGTTTTCAAGTTCTTTTTTTTTCGCTCCCTTTTTTATAATTCGAAGTATAGCCGCTGATTCCCGTCGAGGTGCTTTCTCCAATGCATGTATCATCGGTAGTGTAAGCTTTTTTTCCATCATATCTTTTCCGATTTGTTTTCCTGTAATGCTTCTTTTACCGATATAATCCAACAAATCGTCTCTTATCTGAAAAGCCATACCCAAATTTTCACCGAAGTCACGAAGCTTCTTTTGCTCTTCACCGGAAACTTTCGCGCTAACGGCGCCAATCTCTGTGCAAGTCGCGATTAGTGAAGCTGTCTTCCCGAAAATTATCTTTAGATATGTCTTTTCGTCCAAATCGAGTTGTCGGCTTTTTGCGATTTGTAAAATCTCAGCTTCACTCATCCTGCGCACCGAGTCGGATATTATTTTCAGATATTCGTGGTCGCGGTTATCTAAAGAAAGCAGAAGTCCTTTTGCTAAAAGGTAATCGCCCATCAGGACAGCGATTTTATTTTTCCAAATAGCATTAATCGAAGCAAGTCCGCGCCGCGTATCGGCATCGTCTATAACATCGTCGTGAATCAACGTGGCTGTATGGAGGATTTCGACGAGTGCGGCGCCTCTGTAAGTGCTTTCGTCAACATTACCGCTCATTTTTGCCGTCAGTAAAACGAGAAACGGTCGGATCCGCTTTCCTTTCTGCTTCACGAGGTAGCGGGCAATCACATCGATGTAACTTATTTCCGA
>JAHJRJ010000037.1 GCA_018830765.1 Bacteroidota bacterium
CCTGTTGGTTATTTCTTTCTAAAGGAACAACCAAAAGAATCAATACCGCTTAGCTTTCGTGGCTTATCGCCATCAAAGGAAGGTAAATTAAGTCCGCTATCACATCAGACACTCTATCGATTTCTTGAGCTTACCGATTGGACGACCATGATGGTTGAAGATATGGGTATTGACTGGGAAGTAAAATTTAAAATAGCTAATGGTTCTGAGGATATTGATAAAATTGTGCAGCGTGAAAGGCAAAGATTAGGATTTAGTTCAGAGATTCGAAGTAGATGGCGAGATCACGACGAAGCATTTAGTTGGTGGAGAAAGAAAATAGAAGATCAGGGAATATTTTGTTTTCAAATGAAGCTCGACATGGGTGATATACGCGGTGCTTCCGTTTGGTTAGATTCTAGATATCCTTTTATTCTTGTGAATCATCAGGATATAGAAACTGCAACCGGTCGTATATTTACTCTACTTCATGAATATGCGCATCTTCTCAGTTCACGCGAGGGTTTAGTTTGCGATTTCCGTGGTGCTCATCGGGGCGAGAACCCGGAACCTTTTGCTAATCGGTTTGCTGCGCGCATGCTGCTTTCGTATGACGAGGTTGAAAAAAGACTCAAGGAAATAGGCAAATCTAATTACAAGGGTCCATGGTCTGATAATCAATTAGACGAAATAAGAAATACACTATTTGTTAGTCGGGACGTTATAGCCATAATGTTACAAGAAATAGGGAAAGCACCAATTGACTTTTATAAAAAGAAGCGTGAGCAATGGGATAAGCGGAAGCCTTTTGGCAGAGGAGGAGGTGGAAAACGTCCAACAAAGAAAGAGACAACATTAAGGGAAATCGGTTATTCCCTCGCAAGAATACTATCGTCATCCGGCAGAGAAACTTCTGTACCTTTAGATGATCTCTCACATGTGCTCAAAATGAAAGTGGAAAAAGTGCCTGATTTTTTATCTTGGGCTCGGGATAGAGTACATGGTTAGAGCTCAATGATGAATCCAAATGATGTATACGTATTTGATGCTACTGCTCTGATAGACCTTCATAATCATTTCCCAAAATCTTTCCGAAAATTAAGAAAATATGTTTCCAATGGACAAGTAAAAATTCCTGAGGGTGTCTACCGTGAAATCAAACGTAAATCAGATAAGTTGAGAAAATATGTAGAGCGGTGGGAAATTGAGCACCAGTTTGTGATTGCAATTAAGAATGACATAAAATTAGTAAATGAATTTGGCAGAATCGAACAGAGTTATGGAGAGAAGATCAATGTGGGTGACAAAGTGTATCCAGGATTTTGGAAAAGTCCCGCAGGAAGAAAAGCTGCTGATGGTCAAGTTGTTGTTATCGGCAAAGTATATAAATACACTGTTGTATCAGATGACAGAGCGGTCCGTTATGCGTGCCTCTCAGAGAATGTACAATGTATAGGATGGCCTGAACTTGCAAGAAGAGTCGGGCTTGCCGGCAACAATCAAATTAGTTTAGATTTCGAATGGAAGGATACTGAATAATATTATCATTACCATACATCAAACTACGCTGAAAGAAATCGTGACGTGGTATCGGAGAAGGTATCCGAGGTTTGCGAAGGTGCAGAAAGTCTGAACTCCCGATCCCGAATGCCTTCGGGACGGGACAAGCATGATTTGTAGGATTAACAATATCAAAGAAAGGTAAAATAGCGGTAAGAAGTATAAAAAATGCTGTATGTTACTTCCGAGAAAGATAAAACGGGAAGACGACTTTATTTCTTTTGAGTCAGTAATAGATTATGGGCCGCCGCTCCCGGACCAAGCGTTCTTTTCCAAAAATGGCTTGCATGAACTTTCTGCTCCACGGCTGGTGTATTCCTGTCTGCTCAATCCTGGAATTGAACGAATAGCAGATACAGCAGCCCGACAAATTTTCCGGCGAGGAGCTGAAGAACTACGACGCATCGAAACAGCAAAGGATACAGAAACGCTTATTGTACTATTGAAAAATAATCCTGATACGCTTAACCATCTGCCACTCATTGATAGACTCGTAACTGAAAAAGAACAATCTGTACAAATGATTCTACAAGAACTTAAGCAACATCAAAATAGTTCATTCATTGAGATTGCGGTCAGGATACTTCACAGAGCAGGAATAAACTGTTCTCAGGAACTTATTGGTATTATCAAGACAGGTAAGAATAGAAAGGCTTACGCAATTTCATTACTGTGCGTTTTGCTTGGCTTTTATGACAACGAAGAATCCGAAAAACTATTGTGGGATTATTATCATTACATGAAACTCAAATATCCGAACGATACGTATTCAGACGGTCCGTTATTAGGATTAATTGAAATACGGGAAAGAAGAACGGAAAAAACCACGCCATCGCTTTAACTTAAAACAATGATTGAAAAAGATTACATATTACGGATGATTGCTTTGCTATCTGCGGCATTAGCAAAAATATTGTTAAAGAGGGAGCTTAAACTATACGACGAGGCAAAAGTAGAAATTCAGAAAACATCAAAATTAATTCTCGGAATTAGTTACGACGTTCTCGATAACATTTCTGATGCCGATATAATTAAGTTGTTCAAACCGGATTCGGATATTAATGCTGAAAAGTGTTATGTAATTGCCGAGCTTACGAGAGAAGCCGGCGAGATTTCAGAATCCTTAGGAGAATTAGAGGAAAGTACCGCAAGGTATGAAAAAGCTTTGAGTCTTTATCTTGAATTATTTGTAAATTCCAACGTTCACGATAGGTCGGAATTAGGTAATAGAATCGAACTGATGATTGATAAGCTAAAACATTTCGAGATCGATACTGCGTTAGAGGAAAAAATTTTCAAATTTTACGATAAAACAGGCAGATACTCAAAAGCGGAGGATGTATTATTTCATCTCATAGAAAAAGATAAGACTTTTATCGAAACGGGTATTGCTTTCTTCAAAAGTTTATCCCAAAAGTCGGAGGCAGAATTACAAAAAGGCAATCTTTCAAATCTCGAAGTTGAAGAAAGTTTGAGAATGCTCATAAACAGGAGATAATGTTTGCACTTGGCGTCCTTTGCGTGAAAAATACTTTGTATCAAAAAACAATTAAAAAAAATATTCTAATCATTTCAATGATTCAATTTTCTTCCTTCCTCTCCAATCCATACTTCTTCATCTTACTATAAAGATGGCTTCTCTCAATATCCAAAGCTTCAGCGGTTTTGCTGATGTTCCAATTATATAAATCCAACATCCTTTTAAAAAAGAGTGCTTCTGACCTGTCTTTATACTCTTGAAAATTTTTGCTGGTCGAAATTATATCCTCCAATTCTCCTCCCCTGCTGATTCCTACGGTTTCAAGCGTGTCAATTTCTATTACGTTGTCGTGCGTTAAAATTACAAGACGCTCGATAATGTTTCGCAACTCACGCACATTTCCGCTCCATTCAAGTCCCTTCAGATAATTAATAGCACGATCCGAAATCTTTTTCGGAGCAAACCCGTTACGTCTGCAAATCTCTTCCGTAAATGCTTTCGCTAGTATCGGGATATCTTCACGTCTTTCTCTAAGTGATGGAACGTGTATGGGAATTACGTTGATCCGATGATACAAATCTTCTCTAAAATTACTTTTCTTAATTTCTTCAATCAAGTTTTTGTTCGTCACTGCAATTACACGTACATCTACTTCTATCAGACGATTACCACCAACACGTTCGATTTTACCTTCTTCAAGTACACGCAATACTTTCGCTTGTGCTGCGGGACTCATATCTCCGATTTCATCGAGAAAAATAGTCCCCCCATCTGCCTGCTCAAATTTACCGATTCGCTGGGTTGTTGCTCCGGTGAACGATCCCTTTTCGTGTCCGAATAGCTCGGATTCAATTAGCTCTGTCGGGATAGCTGCACAATTCACTTCGACGATTGGTTTATCTGCTCTTTTGCTGCCTCTGTGGATCGCACGGGCAACTAATTCTTTACCCGTTCCGTTATCACCCGTTATTAAAACTCGCGAGTCGGTTGGTGCGATACGCTCTATCAGGGCTAAAATTTCTTTTATCTTCGGACTTTCACCTAATATTTCTTCTTTTTCAGCTAACTTCTCACGAAATTGTCTGACTTCACTGACTAAACTTTTTCGATCTAATGCATTACGTACTGTAATCAAAAGTTTATCTCTATCCAACGGCTTAGGAAGAAAATCGAAAGCGCCAAGCTTCGTTGCTTCAACTGCCGTCTCAATCGTCCCGTGTCCGGATATCATTATCACAAGCATCTCAGGGAATCTCTTCTTTATCGCTTGTAAAACTTCTATACCGTCCATGCCGGGCATCTTCACATCAAGAAGGATTGCGTCCACCTGTTCGCCTTCTAGAATAGATAAACCTTTCATTCCATCTTCTGCTAGAACAACTTCATACTTTTCGTATGAGAGTATCATTTTAACAGCATCGCGAACACTTTTTTCGTCGTCAACTACAAGTATTGTTTTCATAATAATTTGTCATTTGTAATTTAATATATCCGATGGCTTTGTTTTCTGGTTTTTTCCTAACTCAATCCCGAACAATTGTCCGTCTCGATTCGCTTCTATATCGTTGTTATCGTACTGTCCGCCCTTAATATACCTATCTTCTCCTTTTTCGACAAATTCTGAAAATCTTTCAGCTACTTCACTCGATTCGAAAACGTAAGCAATAAACGCCGAACCGAAAAAGTGCTGAAGCTTATCGCGGTTGCCGTATTTTGTTTTCGGACTACTCGGATAAATTTGAGTCGGTAGATTATCAACCCTCTTCTGAAATTCTTCCTTCGATTCATCCGTGAGAGGGATGTAAATGTTTAAAATTGGAACGCGGATACCGAGCGTGTAGTGGTCGAGTGTAGCCGATGTGCAAAGCAGAAGTGCAATTCCCGTGTTGCCTTTTGTAAATTGAATTGATTTGCGAAAAATTTCGTCAACTGCAATTAAATCGCCGTATTGTTTTTTAAATTCAGAAAACTCATCACTTCGAAGGTAAGATTTTAACTGAGTTATATTTTGAAAAAGGAAAGGCGGGAAAAGAGTAATCATCGACTCAAATGCAGAGTAATCAATTCGACTTGAATCCTGCAAATGAGTTCGAGCAAAATTAATTTGAGGATAACCCAAGGCAGCAGAGAATAAAACAATATTAGTCATGTTAAGCAAATACCGTCTCATAAAAACTCAATTCCTAAATCCGAATATCGAAACTCGAAACAAATCATAAGCACGAATTTCAAAAAATACAATCTCCAATTCTCCATTATGCCATTAATCCATTTGTTCATTGAGTCAATGAATAAATCTTCCAATGATCCAATCTTCTGTTTACGTTTGTATTACTCCCGGGTTAAACCGCGGTATGTTCGGATTATTCGATGCGATCTCCAAAGCGTAAGAAATAATTTTGCGAGTATCGATAGGATCGATGATATCATCAACCCATAATCGGGCTGCTGCATAGAGCGGATCAAGTTGGCGATTATAACGATCCTGAATTTCGGAGAGCATCTTCTGCTTTTCCTCTTCTGAAATTTTATCCTTGTTGCCGCCCAAGCGGATTGTCAACAAAGTTTCGCTCGATTGTTTGCCGCCCATAACAGCGATTTGCATTGTAGGCCAGCCGAAGATGAAACGCGGGTCGTAAGCTTTTCCGCACATCGCATAGTTGCCTGCGCCGTAGCTGTTGCCGATGATGAATGTAATCTTCGGAACGACACTGTTCGCGACGGCATTCACCATCTTCGCACCATCTTTGATGATGCCGCCCTGTTCGGATCGCGTTCCGACCATAAATCCTGTAACATCCTGAAGAAAGATTAACGGAATATTTTTTTGATTGCAATTCATTATAAAACGTGTGCCTTTGTCTGCGCTGTCGCAGTAGATGACGCCGCCGAATTGCATTTCGCCTTTTTTTGTTTTTACAATTGCGCGCTGATTCGCAACGATACCGACAGCCCACCCGTCGATGCGCGCATAAGCGGTGATGATAGTTTTTCCTATACCGGCTTTGTATTCATCAAATGAGTCCTCATCAACAATTCTAGCCAATAATTGGTAAGTATCGTAGGGCTTTGTGCGATCGTCGGATAAAATTCCATAAATTTCAGATGAGTCGAACTTCGGCGGCTTTGGCGCTATTCTATCGAAGCCAGCTTTCGTTGTATGACCAAGTTTGCTGATGATGTTGCGAATTGTTTCAAGGCAAATATCATCGTTCGGCATTTTGTAATCAGTTACGCCGCTTATCTCGCAGTGCATCGAAGCGCCGCCTAATTCTTCGATGTCGGCATCTTCGCCAATTGCTGCTTTCACAAGTGCGGGACCTGCGAGAAACACGCTTCCTGTTTTTTCTACAATCATTGCTTCGTCGCTCATTATCGGTAAGTAAGCTCCACCTGCAACGCACGGTCCCATAATCGCGGCGATTTGTGTAATTCCCATTGATGACATTACAGCATTGTTGCGGAAAATTCTTCCAAAATGTTCTTTATCTGGAAATATTTCATCCTGCATTGGGAGGAAAACACCAGCCGAGTCAACAAGATAGACGATGGGAAGACGATTTTCTATCGAGATTTCCTGTGCACGTAAATTCTTTTTGCACGTGATAGGAAACCATGCACCTGCTTTAACTGTCGCGTCGTTAGCTACAACGACGACATCTCTGCCGTGAATTTTTCCGATGCCGAAAATTGTGCCCGATGCCGGAGCTCCACCGTATTCGGTGTACATATCGTAAGCGGCAAACAAACCAATCTCAAGGAAATAACTTCCCGGGTCGATGAGCTTCTCGATTCTCTCGCGTGCTGTAAGTTTGTTCCGTTTATGATGCTTTTCAATATTTTCTTTCCCGCCGCCTAATTTAATGATGCCGGCTTTCGCTTTTAACTTACGAAGAAGATTCTTATTAAAATCTTCGTTGCGGTTGAAGCCGTTGTCGTGATTGATTTCGCTGCCTAACTTTGCCATAAGTTTATCCCGATTGATTAAATTGTTTTAATTTGATAATTTGGAATAAGGTGACAGTTAGTTTGTTAAGTCAAAAATAATTCTTTCTTTAATCTTGGTTGCCTTATTATTGATTTTTGCATTATTATATGACTCCCTTTTTGACGAGCCTGCACAAAGCCATTCTGGAATAAGATTTTACAAATTTCTTTTCCGGGTAACACTTTAAGTTTACCCAACAGCAACCTCTAATCGGGTAACAAAAATTTCGTTGAGCAATCTTTCCTTTATCTCAGTCTCAGAAGCACATTCAAAAAATAATTCAACAGCTTCTCTTAAATTATTTCTGGCTTCTTCAACTGAATTTCCCTGACTGGCAATATCCAATTCTGGACATAGGGAAGTATACCCATTTCCTTCACGTTCGATAATTGCGGTAATTTGATGATTTTTTCTCATAGATTATCTCACACAATTAAATTTTATCTTGCTTCAATTTAGGTAATTAGCATAGAAAAACAAAATTAAAATATTGATGGTGAGTTAATGTTGTGTGATATATCAGTTCCAATGTTTGCTATAGGGAATTTTCGATTTCAGATTTTACCCGCCCGACTGAACGACGTTAGTCGTTCGCCAGCCCGACAAAGCCGTTCTGGCGGGGGCGGGGATTTATGAATTATTTATTAATTCTTTACCTTTAAGTGTTGTTATATATTTTTGATTTCTACTCTTGGGTTTTTCAGGATTCATTAAAGCAAGTAATTTTACTTTCAACAATGGGTTAATATATTTGTTTCTAAATTTAGTTCGATTTTTCCACTTAAGCGGAAGCATTAGCTCGAGTAATGATTTTGGTTTATTGCAAATAGTTAATATTATCATTGCCTCTTTCACACTAAATTGTGGTTTAAATGTTTGTTGGTCCCAACTTAGTCCCAACTTAGTCCCAACTTGGTCCCAACTTAGTCCCATTTCAGTGGATATTCTTTTTATTGGTCTAACTTCTTTTTGAACTAGTGCGGGCAAACGGGGAAATGTTACAATGAAGCTGTTTCCTTTTATAGAAAACTTTGGTTCGGGGAGTTTGGCTTGTTTACATAAGCGGATGATACGGTTTGTTCCGGTTCCCCATTGCTCAATATATTTTATCAGATAAAAACAACGTGCGATAAGTTCGTTACGAGGTTTAGATTGATGATCTCTTTTTAACATTTTAATTTTTAAATCGCGTGGTAATACACCTGGATTCCAAACCTCTAACCGGCTATCGAAAATTCTAACTTGAACATTGCCAGGATCCTCATAGTCTCTATGGCAAATTGCGTTTATAATTGCTTCACGAAGTGCTTCCTGTGGATATTCCCAAATTTCTTCTCTTTCAGGTGTGCCGGAAATTCTAACTGAGATATTAA
>JAHJRJ010000038.1 GCA_018830765.1 Bacteroidota bacterium
ACGGAGCTCTGCTTCATATTCGGTGCTGAGTTCGTCGAGCAAAGCGCGAAAATGCATTATCGCCTGGTCGTAGTAACCGAGTCTTATATAATGCACCCCGATTTTTATTTTTTTATCGATTATTGACTGGTCTTTTGGAAAACGTTCTATAAAATCGCGAGCCATCTTTAACGATGCGTCGTAGAGTTTTGTAGCTTCGTATGATTCGATTAAATTAGTCATCGCGTACGATTGCATATCACCGCCTTTGTCGGGCAATTCGAGTATTCGCTGGTAGTAACGTATAGCGTCTTCTAACTTTTCAGCGTTGTAACTAATGTTCCCCAACGCAAGCAGCACGCGTGCTGCCGCTTCCGGATGCGGATTACGTTTAAGTATCGTCTCGTATTTTTTTACAGCGTCCGGGATTTTTTTATGCAACTCCATAATTTTTCCGAGATAATAGTCAGCCAACTGACCGAATCGCGTACTCGAGTAATCGCTTGCGACATCCTCAAATATTTTTTTTGCTGTCGGGTAGTCCTGCTTACGGTAATAAATTAAAGCTTTTTCGTACTCGAATTCCGCAAGTTGATCGGTACTTTTTTTATAATTTTTTGAAAACTCGGAAATTAAAGGCTGGGCTTCATTTAGATTATCCGACCTCAATTTCGAGATAATCAAACGTGCTTGCAAGAATTTCTTTTCTTCCTCAAGTGTTGCTGCTTTAACCAACTCACCGTAGAGTTTATCGGCTTCGGCATACTTGCCGGTTTGAAACAACAGGTCGGCTACATCTTTCTGAACTGCAGCGCTTCCACTTTGTCCGGCTAATTTGTAATAAGCCGATGCCGCAATCACATCGCCGCGACCACGTGCAATATTGCCCAAAGCAACATATACGTTGGAACGATTTTCAGAAGCAGTAGAATTTCTTAAATACTCGTGATAAGCAACAAGCGCTTTTTGTGTTTCACCTTGTCGGTCGTAAGCTTTGGCAAGCATCAACTTATAATCGATGTCAAACTGTTCAATGAACGGATTCTGTATTTCCGAATTTATCATCGCGCTTGTGTAAACTATTGCTTGCTCGTAATTACCGGACGCTATCAAAGCATCTATATAATCTTTTCGTGAGTCTGATGAAATAGATGTGTGATAAAACTCATCTAATAATTTTTCGAAAACTTTAGCTGACTCCATCGGTTTTCCGCTGGTGGCTAAAGCGGTTCCCAATAGTTTTAAACATCTTGCTGTGTATGTACTTTTTGGAAATTTTTCTGATTGTATCCGCCAAGTAGAAATTACCGAATCAACCACGCCGCTTGTTTGATAAAGCTTTCCTAACTGCAGCATCGAGTATTCAGCCGTTTCGGAATCTGCCGGTTCCTTTAAGATTTTTTTATAAATAGAAACTGCCTCAGTATATTTCTGTTTATTTAAGTAATAACCTGCTAATAAAGCTAATGCTTTACTCGAGTTGAGCGATTTACTGTATCTCGAGATAAAATCATTAACAAGCTTTTCGACATTTTCTTCCGTGTTTCCTTCTATTTTCAATTTTAAAATGTCGTATGCAGCATCCTCTGCTTTTTTGTCGCCCGGAAAATTCTGTATAAACAATGAATAATAATTAACGGCATCACCCAAAAAATTTTTATCATTTACCGAAAGATACTCCGCTGCTTTGGCCCGGTTGAATTGAGCCGTAATTAAATTATCCTCTTTGACTCCTCCTTCAATAGCAATTGTGTATTTATCGATCGCCGAAATATAATCCTTCAAGTCGCCAAAATATAATTGAGCTAACTCAAAAGCTATATCTGCCTTCGGCTTTTCGGAGATGAGACTGCCGATTAACCTCGCAAGCTTTTCAAGACCGTTTTTATAATCCTTTGTGTCAAATATATTGATGAGTTCAAGATTGTTTTTTGCCTCAATGCCTTCTATATCGGAGGGATAATTTTTTATGAGATTTTCGTATTCGATTTTCGCCCTTTCAAAATCGCCCAAAGAACGATAGCACTCAGCTATAGATAATTTTACTGCACTTATGTACGACGATTGTTTGGATGCGCTCAACGCATTTTCATAATTTATTATCGCTTTTTTGTAATCTTTTATACTGTTTTTGTACAAATCACCGATTCTGATGAACGCATCGATTTTTCCAGGACTTTGCGGAAAGTTTTGAATTAATAAATTGCAGTAATCGATAGCTTGTTCGATATTTCCGGAAGTCTCCGATGCAAAAGAAGCCCGGACAAAAGCTGTTTGTTTGTACTCGTCAGCTAATTTTGATTCGATTATTTTATCGTACCAACCTAACGCAGTTTTGTAATTCTTCGTTATCACGGCTGTTTTGCCCGCCCACAGCATTGCCTTTGGTAAGTTTTCGCTCGCGCTATAAGTAGCAATGAAATTTTCAAATTGCTTTGTAGCATTCGTATAATCTTTATTCTCAAACAAAACGATGCCCAACATTAAAGATGCTTCTTCGATAGTAGGTAGCTCGGCTTCTTTGTGCCCGATAGCTTTTTTAAATTGTTCAATTGCTTTTGAGTTCTCACCCGTTTGTTTATAGAGTTTGCCCAACTCAAAGTGAGCAGTTGCAACTGCTGGACTCACTTTGTAAGTGTTTATGATTTCCAAAAACTTTTTTTCAGCGTCGGCGATTTGACCCAACGATTGTTGGATTTTTCCCATCAGAATCAACGCATAAGGAGCGTATTTACTTTTTGTGTCGATTACGCGGCTGACTTCATTCGTGGCTAAGTCGATGTTTCCTTCCTCAAAAT
>JAHJRJ010000231.1 GCA_018830765.1 Bacteroidota bacterium
AGAATTTAAATTACAATCTCAACAAGGTGGAAGAAAAAGGATTGTGTACATTCTTTGTTGAAAAGCAAAAACCTAAAGTTGCCGTTAAAACAGAAAATTTGATCGAACTAAAGAAAATGTCTGTCGAAGATTTTTCTTCAACTCTTGCCACAATTGAGAGGCGAGCTCCGAAGCAAGTTGATGTACTGGTGACTCTTTTCACAGCAAAAGAAAAATCGATGTTTCAAAAAGAGCTGCTTGAAAAGACAAATGCTTCCGGACAAATACTCAAAGCACTCGCTAAAAAGAAACTCATCAGCATCAAGCCTGTCGAAGTAAAACGTGAATACATCGAAACCTATGAAGAAGAGAAAAAGAATCTCATCTTAACGGATGAGCAGCAAAATGCATTTTCAATCATCAATGAGACGATCCAAAATAATCTTTTCAAAACGTTTTTACTGCATGGTGTTACTGCAAGCGGAAAGACGCAAGTTTATCTCGAGCTAATAAACGAGGTCTTAAAAAAAGGTAAAACAGCAATTTATTTGGTTCCGGAAATTTCACTCACTCCGCAGGTCATTCGGCGCATTAAAAATTATTTTGGCGAGCAGGTTGGTGTACTTCACAGTCGCTTATCTTTAGGAGAAAGATACGATGAATGGCGGGCAATTATCAATCAGGAATATAAAATCGTCGTCGGTCCACGTTCAGCAGTATTCGCACCATTAAAAAATGTCGGTATAATCGTTGTCGATGAAGAACACGACCATTCCTACAAACAAAATGACACTATTCCTTACTACAATGCAAGAGATGCTGCCATAGTTCGAGCAACGATCGAGGAGGCAGTAGTAGTGCTCGGTTCAGCAACTCCTTCAATGGAAGGTTATTTCAATGCCCAGCAAAATAAGTACACGCTGATCGAATTAAAAAAACGGATCGACGATGCGATCCTTCCTTCAATTTCGTTTGTCAATCTTATAGAAGAAAAAAAAGAAGACAAACTTTACGGTGCATTTTCGCAGACATTGATTGACCGCATAAAAGAAAAAATCGAGAAGAAAGAAAAAGTTATTTTACTCCAGAATCGAAGAGGTTTTGCGACTTACATTATTTGTCCCGATTGCGGCTATACTGAAACCTGCAAGAACTGTTCAGTTACACTGACTTATCATTTTTTTAAGAAAGAATACATTTGCCATTATTGCGGATTTTCAAAGAGTGAAATTGAAGCTTGTCCAACCTGCGGCAGCCTGGAAATAAAATACAAAGGTGTTGGAACGCAGCGAGTTGAAGATGAGCTTGATCAATTAATTCCAAATTTGCGAATTGCTCGAATGGATTTTGATACAACTTCCCAAAAAGGTGCGTTCAGTAAAATTCTTTCTGAATTTGCTCAGGGAAATTATGACGTTCTGCTAGGCACTCAAATGGTAGCGAAGGGTTTAGATTTTCCAGATGTAACCATGGTTGGAGTTATATCTGCTGAAGCAAGTTTGATGTTTCCCGATTTTCGTTCAGCCGAAAGAACCTTTCAACTCTTAACACAAGTTGCTGGCAGATCGGGACGCAGCAAACTTAAGGGTGAAGTGGTGATACAAACTCTAAAACCGGATAATTATGTATTGCAATTTGTACAAAAGCATGATTTCAGTGGATTTTATAGGCAAGAACTCGAAGAGCGGCAATCCGCATCGTATCCTCCGTTTTTCAAAATAGCATTGATAGAATTCAGAGGAATGAGTCTAAACCAGGTAAGAAAAAATGCTATCGACTTTTTTAGACTTCTTAAATACGATAAAAATATTGTTACGGTTTTGGGACCGACACCAGCCGCAATTGCTAAATTAAACAATCGTTATCGTTATCACATTATTCTTAAAAGCAAAAGAACGGTAGACCCTGCTGGAAATTATCTTCACAAAGTTCTGAAATCTGCAGAGGTAGAATTCTTAAAAAAGTTTAGAACGACGAATGTAAAACTATTGATCGATATCGATCCGGTAAGTTTAATTTGAAATTTATTTCAATGATAATTTATGATACTTCCACCGATAAACTCCCGTAAAACAGAATCACCTGGCACTGGTGAATCATCCTCAACCGGTTCGATCGCTTCTAAAAAATTTTTCACTCTGGCAGCCCGGATATAAGCATCAATTCTTAAAGGATCGTCCTTATACTTCTTTTCCCATTCAATAAAACTTGAAAGAAGTTTTGGACGGTAAAGCGGGATCTCAAACGACATCGAAGTATTTATAATATAATCTGCTGAGTTACCGTATGGAAGAATATTTCTTTTTTCGGATGCACGTACATAATGCCAGTGAAGTAATGTCTGTTCCGGTTTATATGCACGATGTACAGAATCGCGA
>JAHJRJ010000039.1 GCA_018830765.1 Bacteroidota bacterium
AATCCGCCTTTGGCAAGGTGCTGTTAGCAGTTCGTGCTTCATTTCTTGTCTGTCCGAGCGTTGGTATGCAAGCTCTTTTGCAAGCTTTGGTCTTTGATGAGTTTTGTGCGGTTTGCAAATGTGCTTGCATAGTGCGTGGTCGGTTCAAAGGCTATTAATTGCTTTCTAAATTCTTCTATGTCCGCTTGCAAATTTGTTCTGCTAAGTAAATCATTATAATGTTCGGAAATATTTTTAGATGGTCTATAGTCTAAGAATCTAAATGCTGAAGCAGCGAGATATTGATGGTCTGATTCAAACGCCAACCACTGTCTGTCTAGTTGTTCTGCTACCCAACCAGTCGTATTTGAACCGGCAAAAATGTCAAGAACTGTATCATCTTCATCAGTCAAAAATTTTATGAAAAACTCAGGAAGTTTAGCAGGGAAACGAGCAGGGTGTCCTTGTATATTTAGTTCTTTACAATATCTCAAATATTGTGAGTTACTTTCTGTATTTGGTATTTGTAAAAGATTGGAAGGAATTGCCCCTCCGTTGTCGTTGCCAAAACTGTCGCTGATGTCGTGACCTGATGGTCTTTTCTTTGGCGTATAATATTTTTCACTATTCTCAATTAATTTTTTCATCCGGTCAGAATATTCTGTTAGAACTTTCTTTACATCTGCTTTCGGAAAAGCAGATTTAGATAACCACCAAACTGTATTTACAGAATCTTTTGCCCTGATTTTTCTTTTATTCACCCATTCAATTGGTGATGGAAGTTTTGCAGGATTATGCCAGTAAAACTCTTCAGCTAAATTCCACCCTTGTTCATCGCACATTCTTATGAGTAAACGAAAATTGTAAAGTGAACGAATGGGAGAGCCTTTTTGATATGCACCTCCTAAGTCAATAACGAAACTTCCATCTTCGGCTATTATTCTCTTAACTTCTTTCGTGAAGTCTAAAATCCAGTCAATGTAATCTGCTTGTTCTTTATTGCCATATTCCTTCGGTCTTTGAAGCGCAAAGGGGGGGGAAGTCATTACAAGGTTTATTGAATTGTCAGGGATCGATTTCATTAACTCTAATGAATCCCCGACAATTGCTTTTCCTTTTTTTGTTTTGTATAGAAATTTTTTTTCAAACATATCAGTATTCTTTTAGTTCGTAAATCCAACTTGTCATAATTTTCCAAAGTAGTGTAACTGCGAAATAAACTTCGGGGTCTTTCTTTTTCAATTTCTCAATCTCTTTAATGTATCTTTCTTCTCCGTGTGTTCCGATGATGAAAGAAACCCAATGTCTTGAATCCAAATCTTTCAGATTTGTAATAAGCTGGTCGAGATTAAGTGAAGTATATTTTGTTAAAGCCCAAGCAATACCTGGTTTTTCATTCGGGGATGCTTTTTCAAATTTTTTAAGGATGTCGTTGCTGAAATATTTTGTGAGCTTGGCTAATGCTCTTGTAGCTTCAACTTTTATACTAAGGTCAACTGAGTTGAAACTTGTAAAGATTGCAGTTAAAGCAGATTTATTTTGTTGCTCGCCAAGTCCCCAAGCAGCACCCGCTCTAATTTCGGGGTCATAAGTGTCGTCAAGCAGAATATCGCAAAGCATTTTGCATGCTTTGTCCGTTTTTATTTCATTAAGTACAATTACAGATTCAAGAACATTTTGTAGGTATTGGTCTTTAAGACAAGTTTTTATGAAATCATAACCGTCCTCAATTCCAAATCTTGATAAACTTGCTGCTGCTTCAAGCCTAACATATATATGTTCGTCCTTGTCTGTGATTTTTGATTTTAACTCCGCAATTATTTTTTTATCATTGAAATAACTTAATGCTTTTGCAGCAGCATATCTTTCACTTAATGTCAAACTTGAAAGATTTCCGAGAAAAGAATTCGCATTTGTTTTGGCTGTCGGAATATTTTGTTGTGCTTTGACAACAGAAGCCAAAATTTGATTTGGAAAGACTTTGTCGCCAACTTTAACGAGTGGAGTAAGTGTTTTATCTCCTTTTGTTAGGCGAACAAAATTTGTCCTGCCTCCAACAGTTTTGTATTTAATAGATGTTGGAGTTATTTCGCTGACTGTTCCCTTTGCGGATGCGAGTCCAGCAGGCCAATTTATTCTTTGCTCAAACCCTTCTTGCGCTCCTTTTGCTTTTATAAATACGACTTGATTCTGTTTCTCAGCTTTTCGGAGTTCTTCTATTGATATGAACTGAACAAGTTGGTCTGCTTTCCAGTCAATCGGTCTGTCTCCGTATTTTTCACATACAACAAGGGCAACATAATCATTGTCTTTCATACCAAAGTCCCAACCTCTTTCGGGGTCGGAAGTTGAATGAGACATTGAAATTTCAAGCTTGGTTTTTGCTCTTGATTCTATTCTTATGCCGTTGTCAACGCAGAGAATGTCAGGAACACGAATGCGCTTGATTTTTATTTTCTTCCAAATCTTGTAATTCATTGAACCTCTTTCAAGTTCAATGGGTTGATGTCCGAGTGTTCGCAATACCTCAAATACCCGTTGTGTGCCTATTGCGCCGATGGAAATTTTCTCTAAAAAACTTTCGTCTGTTTTGAATGAAGCCATCTAAATATTATGCAAATAATTTACTTTTGGTAAAGATACAGTTTTGTCAAAGTTTTACAGATAAAACAGTTCTGTTATTATGAACAAATGTCAGTTTTTATGTGCGAATTAATTTGAATAACCTAACACCCTTTATCTTAATTTTATTTACTCAAATTTTATAGTTTAATATAAAAGATTATTTTCTGATTGTCAAGCATTTTTTTCGCCTCGAGGTGAAGTCTCGGCTCGCGTAGTGAGACGGATAAAGCGTGCAAAGAAGATGCATATATATAAAGAGCCTGTTGCCGAATACCAGAAAGGAGTCATTGCGATCCCGCTCATCTTTTTGAGCGGGAGAAGCAATCCCACATTCCAATTCAAAATCGTGTATCAGATTGCCTGCCTGCCCGCCAGACCCGCCCGAACCGCTTTGGCGGGCGGGCAGCGGTCGGGCTGCAGCGGGCAGGCTTCGCTACGAAACTGTGTTATAATATCGAACTCACCCTAAATCGAGGTTGACTAAAAAGTAAAGAAATGAATGAAATAAGCGAACTAAAGTTCGCGCTACATCATAAAATCGGATTTTTTAGTCACCCCCGACTTGCTGAATCTGCGCTCAATTCTCGGGGTTGTCCAAAAAGTCCTGTGTCATGCTGAACTTGTTTCAGCAACACGCTCATAAAATTTCGTTCCGTTTTTGCGGCTATATAGCTAAACATGCATGTTGTTTTTACAACGCTTCAGCTTTAACTCGTTCGTCAACCACTCGCACCATTCTAAAATACCGTGGTTATTATAGCAAGAAGTTTCGAAGATTTTCAAGTCAGGATTGATTTTAAGCGCGAATTTCTTTGCTGTTTCGATATTGAACTTTAAATATGGAAGGAGATCGATTTTATTGAGAACCATGATGCAACTTTTGGAGAACATTGCT
>JAHJRJ010000232.1 GCA_018830765.1 Bacteroidota bacterium
GTCCCTTTTGGAACAGATGCCAAAACAGCTTTTTTCACCGCATCAGGATCAATCAATTTTGTAACTGCAGTCATAAAACCTATCATCACAATATTTACAACTAACTTTTTACCAAGGCCTTCGGCAAATCGTGTAGCAGGAATGGAATAATGAATCACATCCTTCCTTAAATTATGAGTTGTAACTAATTCTTCTTCGGTAATCAAAATTCCCCCCACCGCTAATTCGGGAGTAAATCTTGTGTAAGCCTCTTGCGACATTACGATTAATATATGCGGCGTTGTAATATAAGGATATGCGATTGCTTCAGGATCAACTATCACTTGAGCGCTGCAAGCACTTCCGCGAGCTTCGGGACCGAAAGCTTGAATCATCGTGGAATGTTTATTATCGTAAATTGCCGCAGCTTTTCCAATAATGTAGCCGCTCAGTATAACGCCTTGTCCGCCAAAACCGCCAATTTTTATTTCTGTTCTTGCCATATTAAAACCTTTTATTAACCTTTATATGGTGTATATTTATCGCCAAATTTTTTCTGGTAATGTTTGTTCATTAATTCTAAATACTCGGGTCTTTCCCTATCGACAAACTTGCCGACGATTATTTTACCTTGGAAATCCAATGAAACTGTTTTGGTATCAACACCATGTTTGATTTCACTGTTTTCTTTGTAGAACATCATTTGATCCAAACCATCACCAAGTTTATTTCTTCGACTGTATAATGTCGGACACGGTGCCAATACTTCGATGAACGAAAACCCTTTTTTACCTAAAGCTTCCTTCATTGCTTTTGTTAAGTGACGGACATGATATGCTGTCCATCTGGCAACATATACAGCACCGCAAGATTCTGCCAAGTATGGTAAATTAAATGGTTGTTCGAAATTTCCGTGAGGAGCTGTAGTTGCCGTAGCGGAAATCGGCGTAGTTGGCGCAACTTGCCCTCCTGTCATTCCATAAATAAAATTGTTTACGCATATAATGGTCATATCCAAATTTCTCCGGGCTGCATGAATAAAATGATTTCCACCGATTGCAAGCAAATCGCCGTCGCCGCTATAAACTACAACTTTTAATTCAGGATTTGCTAACTTCAATCCTGTCGCAAATGGAATAGGCCGGCCGTGAGTTGTATGAAACGAATCTAAATTTAGATATCCAGCAACTCTTCCTGTGCATCCGATACCCGATACTATCGATACTTTATCTAAATCTAATCCGCTTGTTTCAAGTGCTCGTCCGAAACAGTTGACTGTTGTTCCAATACCACATCCCGAACACCAGATGTGAGGCATACGGTCCATACGCAGATACGATTCAACCGGATTGATTGGCATTGTTTCTTCGATGGTGTAAATTTCATCTTGCATTTTATTCACCTTTCAAACTGCTAATAATTGCGTTATAAATATCTTTTGGATTGTGAACAGTTCCACCGGCATGTGGAACAAGTTTCACCGGGACTTTGCCGTAAGCATTACGTTCGACCTCGAGCACCATTTGCCCAAGATTAATTTCAGGAACAACAAATGATTTTATCTTCCCGGCAAGTTCTTTAATCTTTTTTTCGGGGAAGGGCCAAACAACTATTAATCGTAAATGACCTACTTTTATTCCTTCTTTTCGTGCTTGTTCAATTGCCGGAATTGCAACGCGCGAAGTGATACCGTATGATACAACAACAACATCGGCACCTTCGACTTGATCTTCCCGATACTCAATTATTTTATCTGCATTTAAACGGATTTTATTTACAAGTCGAGGTATCAACTTTGCTTGAGCCGCAGGCGACATAACAGGATAACCTTTTTCATTGTGTGTTAAGCCGGTAACGTGAATTCGATAACCGTCGCCGGCTTTTATTATTGGCGGAACCAAATCGGCATCAGGTTTAAACGGCAGGTAATCTTCTTTGGGTCCGTTATAAAAGCGACGAGGGTAGGCTTCTATTTCATCAGCATTCGGAATTACAACCCGCTCAGTCATATGACCGACACATTCATCAAGCATCAACAAAACAGGAACACGATATTGTTCTGAAAGATTGAATGCTTTAATTGTAAGGTCGAAACTTTCCTGTGGTGAATTAGGACAGAGTGCAATTATTCCATAATCGCCGTGCGAACCCCATCGGGCTTGCATCATATCGCCTTGAGCGGGCTGTGTTGGTAAACCTGTTGATGGACCTGCACGCTGCACATTAATAAAAACGCAAGGTGTTTCGGTCATTGCTGCTAAACCGATGTGTTCCATCATCAATGAAAAACCGGGGCCTGAAGTTACAGTCATTGCTTTTTTACCACCCCAAACAGCTCCTTGTATAGCGATTGAAGAAGCAATCTCATCTTCCATCTGAATAAATACGCCGCCGACCAATGGAAATCGTTCAGCTATTCTTTCGACAACTTCTGTTGAAGGAGTTATAGGATAACCGGCTACGAACCGGCATCCTGCTGCAATTGCACCTTCGCTGCAGGCATGATCTCCATCTAAAAAGTGTGACCCCGTTAAAACTCCTTTTGGATCTGCTTTCATTTACATTACTCCTTAATTTTATCTTTTTTTATTCTAAAACCATAAATTGCAAAATCGGGGCATAAAAGCCCGCACATATCACAGCCGTTGCATAATTCTTGAGAGACCAAAACGGGTGGGTGATATCCCTTTGCATTATATTGTTCGGAAAGTTTTAAAGCTTCAGTCGGACAGAATTCAACACAAAAGCCGCAACCTTTACATCTTTCGACTGTAATAACGACTGACCCTGAAACTTTTTTTTCTTGAGTTGTTGTCATTTTATGCCTGGAATAATTATGAGGTCTGATTTTATTTTCTTAAAGTTAAAAAATATTTTGAAGAATTGCAAAAGAGCTTTTTTTTAGTTATTTTGTGATTGGAAAAACAACACAATAGGTTATGAAAAAGGTAACAAAAACTTTTATACTTCAAATTGCGATTTGCGTAATACTGACAACGAGCTTTGGATTAGTATCACAAACGGAGGAAAACACTTTCGCAAAAAGAGTAATTGTGATTTCGGTTGACGGTTCAATCAACCCGTCGAGTGCTGAATACATCAATTCAGGTATTAAACGTGCACGCGAAAAAAATGCAGAGTGTCTGATTATTAAACTGAATACACCGGGTGGGTTATTAAAATCTACTCGCATAATTGTAACCGATATACTCAACTCTGAAATTCCTGTGGTTGTGTTCGTTTACCCGGGCGGATCTCAGGCGGCATCGGCGGGTGTTTTCATCACACTTGCGGGTCATATCGCCGCAATGGCACCCGGAACTAACATCGGCGCAGCGCACCCTGTGTCCTTGCAAGGCGAACAAGATTCCATTATGAACGAAAAAGCTACGAACGACGCCGCAGCATTTATAAGAACAATAAGCGAGAAGCGCGCACGAAACATCCAATGGGCTGAAGATGCAGTCCGGAAAAGTTTATCCATTACTGAAACTGAAGCGTTGAAAGGAAGGGTTATCGATATAATCGCGATTTCAGTACAAGATTTGTTGGAAAAAATACACGGAAAAGAAATCAGCTTATCTTTCGGTAAAAAGGTGTTGGATACTAAAAACGCTGAGGTAATTAATGTCGAAATGAATTTTCAACAAAAAATTCTCGACCTACTCAGCGACCCGAACATCGCATACATATTATTTATGATAGGTATATACGGGATTATGTTTGAGCTTTATAATCCCGGCACGATATTCCCCGGCGTAGTAGGAGTAATTAGTTTAATTCTCGCTTTCTACTCGTTGCACACGCTTCCGGTAAACTATGCAGGCTTAGCGTTAATTATTTTTGCCTTTATTTTATTCATCGCAGAAATTAAAGTAGTCAGCCACGGACTTTTATCGATTGGCGGAGTTATATCGTTAGTCCTTGGGTCAATAATGTTAATAGATACGGAGTCAACATTGGAAGTAATCGAAATTTCTTGGCAAGTAATTTTAGTAACTGTCATACTCACCGCTGCTTTCTTCATATTTGCAATAGGTTTTGGAATTAAAGCACAAAGCCGCAAACCTACGACCGGAATTGAAGGGATTATTGGAGAAATTGGCGAGACAATCAGCAATTTAGAACCCGAAGGACAAATTAGGGTGCACGGCGAGCTTTGGAATGCAGAAAGTTTAGATGGTTCTATTAGTAAAGGCACAAAAGTTAAAGTTACTCAAGTTTCAAATCTTAAATTAATGGTTCATAAAACAACATAAAATAAATCGAAAGGAAATCTTTATGCAGCAAATATTCTACACATTATTAATAATGGGAGTTTTTTTCCTGTTAATTATTCTAGCAAATGCAATACGAATTTTACGTGAGTATGAACGCGGTGTAATTTTTCGGTTAGGAAGATTGATTGCCGTTAAAGGACCCGGCTTGATTTTGCTCATCCCTCTGATTGATAGGATGGTAAGAGTAAGTTTGAGAACGGTTGTGATGGATGTTCCCCCACAAGATGTAATTACAAAAGACAACGTTTCTATAAAAGTAAACGCCGTGGTCTATTTCCGCGTGATACAGCCCGACAAAGCAATCGTCGAAGTAGAGAGTTTTCTTTTTGCCACTTCACAATTATCACAAACTACGCTGCGAAGTATATTGGGGCAATCGGAATTGGATGAGTTACTTTCACAGCGCGATAAAATCAATCGCGAGCTGGCAAAAATAATTGATAATCAAACTGAGCCGTGGGGAATTAAAGTATCGAACGTCGAAGTAAAGCATATAGATTTGCCACAGGAGATGCAGCGTGCAATGGCAAAACAAGCCGAAGCCGAAAGAGAACGTCGTGCAAAAGTTATACACGCTGAAGGCGAATTCCAGGCAAGTCAACGGTTATCTGACGCAGCGCAGATAATAAGCATAAACCCTGCAGCTTTACAGCTTCGCTTCTTGCAAACCCTAACGGAAGTCGCTTCGGAGAAGAACTCGACTATCATTTTCCCCGTTCCGATTGATATTATTTCAGCTTTTTTACCTAAGGAAAAGAAATAATTGATTTGTGAGTGAGCCAATTTTATTCGGACACGACCCGTATCCTAACATCGTTGCAGTTCAGCATATCGACGATAATAAGATGCGGGTTTATGTCCGTAAAGATAATACCGTCGTTTCAGAAGACCATGATTTCTTCCCTTTCTTTCTTATCTCGGAGGAACATTATTTATCCGATTATAAACGAAAACATTGGGTTAAACTACTGGAGGGCGAGAACTATTTTCGCTATATCGTTGCATTCACTCGCTGGTTCGATATGTTCGATTGCATCCGTTATGTAATGACGCGCTACAATCAGCAAACCGGAAAAAACATCTCCTCCTTTACCGACCTGCCGATTATTCGTTTACGACTCGACCCCGTATCTCAATATTTGATTCAAACAGGAAAAACCTGCTACAAGGGAATGGAGTTTGAAGATATTTATCGCATACAGATTTATATTGAAACTCATAAAAAACCCGGTCACAGATATAGCAACCCCGAGCGCAAAGAAGACGAGATAAAACTTATTGGAATATCCGATAGTAAGGGTCGACAATTCATAATCGGCAAAAAAGAAAAATCCGAAAAAGATATTTTAGAAGAATTTATCTCTTTTGTCCGGACTAAAGACCCAGATATCATCGAAGGACATTACCTGCATAACTTCACCATCCCGTATTTTATCAAAAGATGCGAGATCAACGGATGCGATTTCAATGTCGGACGTGACCAAAGCCAACCTAAAATTATCGAGCCGAATTACTTACAGGTCGATAGCCCTATCGATATCGCAACCTACACAATAGCAGGCAGACAATTAATCGACACACATCTGTTGTTACAAAGTTATGATCTGACTCATAAAACCTTAGGCAGTTATAATCTAACCACCGCATCCAACCTTCTTGGTTATGAATCCCCCAACAATAAATCCGAGACAGAAATACTTGACGAAGAGAATGAAATAGAAATTCTCATAAATAAATGCCGGGAATATAATGATAGAATCAAGTATATCATCGACTTAATCCTACCTGCTTATTTTGAGCAGGTAAAGATATTTCCGTTCAGTTTAGAAACTTTAATTAAAATCGGATCAGCCTCAAAAATCGAATCGCTTTTAAAACGTGAATACGTTCGAAATAGACACTCTATTCCTAGACCCCAATCACCCATCCCCAAAACAGGCTCGTATCCGGGCGTGTTTTTGAGAGGCGTTATCGGTTCAGGGCTTTATGTAGAGATAGAGTTGATGTTTGCAACAATTATGATAAACGAGGAGTATCATCCGGCATCCGACACATTAAATATTTTTTACCGGATGTTGAAAGAGTTGAGAGAATTCAAGGAAGCATTAAAGAAAAATTATCAAGAATCATCCAGCGATAAGCAAGTTGATATAATCCAAAACACATTCAGATTTTTGATTGATTCTGCATTCGGATACTTAACCTATAATCGCGGCTTATTTAATGATTACGCACTCGCCAACAAAATTGCCGAGACAGGCCAAATTCTTCTGAAACAACTAATAGAATCAATACAATCGAGAGGTGGAGAAATTATCGAAGCTGATACTGAAGGGATATTTTTCGTCCCGCCCCCACACGTAAAAGACCCGGAAGGCGAAGAAAAATTTATCAAGCGAATTAACGAAGACATTCCGAATCAATATAATTTATTAATCGGGGGTCGTTATAAAAAAATTCTTTCCTATAAAAAAAAGAATTATGCAACGATAGATTATGATAACCGAATGCGTATAAAAGGTTCGGCTCTAATCTCAAAAAACTTAAAACGTTTCGGAAAGAATTATATTCAACAATGTGTAGAATGCTTGTTGAATGAAAACTTCAAAGCTCTACACAACCTTTATATAAACATTTATAGAGATATCGTAAATCATAATTGGCAAGTTCAGGATTTTATGAGAGTAGAAACTTTAAAGGAATCTTTAGAAAGATACAGCCATGAGATCAAAGCAGAATCAAGAAACCGAAGCGCTGCTTATGAACTTGCGATGAAATCGGATAGAAGTTGGAAGGTAGGAGATAAAATCGCTTACTATATAACGGGCATAGATGCAAACATTAGGACTTTTGAGAATTGTAAGTTAGCGGAAGAGTGGAATCCTCTCTTTCCAGACGAGAACACGGCTTATTACCTAAAAAATTTAGAAGATTTTTCTAAGAAGTTTGAAGGATTTTTCAACAAAGAAGATTATGCAGCAATCTTTACGACAGAAGAGATGTTGGATTTTTCGATTGAGAGTATAAAAATAATTAACACACAGCTTTCCGGTGATCAGCAAACCGATGACGAACAAGAAAAAGAAACACTATCAGGAGATCACACAATATGGTTGGCTGATGATTAAAATTCGAATGGACAGTTTAACTATTCCTGTTCTTTTGCACCCACCCTTTAACATAATTTACTATATCGATAGTCGAAGCACCGGGAGTAAATAACTCACCGACACCAAGTTTTTTTAAAGAATCGATATCTTGTTGGGGAATAATTCCTCCTCCAAACAAAAGCACGTCATTCATTCCCTTTTCTTTTATCAAATTTAATATTCGTGGGAAAATAGTCATGTGCGCTCCGCTTAATATGCTCACACCGATTGCATCAACATCTTCTTGCAAAGCTGCTTCTACAATCATTTCGGGAGTCTTACGAAGTCCAGTGTAAATTACTTCCATACCAGCATCACGCAAAGCTGCTGCTATTACTTTAGCGCCACGATCGTGACCGTCTAAACCTGCTTTAGCGATTATGACTCTTATTTTTCGATCCATAATTCTATTTCTTTCTGAAAATTTTTCAGTGTAATATAAAATTTTGAGATGGGAAATCCAACTACATTATAGAAACAGCCGTTAATCCGTTCAACGAAAACCGAACCGAAATCGTCCTGTATCCCGTAAGCTCCTGCTTTATCGTTCGGAGATTTCGATTTTATATAACTGAGAATCTCATCGTCATCTAATTCTCTAAATTTAACTACGGTTTCCTCATAATCGGAAATGTACTTGTTGCTCGGCTTATCGACGATAGCAAAACCGGTGAACACGCGATGTTCAGTTCCACTCAATTTTTTAAGTATCATAAATGCGTCTTCATCATTAGCCGGCTTTCCCAGTATTTCATCGTTGATAACTACAATCGTATCGGCTCCGATAATAAATGCGTCATCGAAATCATTAGCAACCTCGAATGCTTTCAACTCAGCTAAACGAACTGCATTCCGTTCCGGCGAAATCGATCTATCAAAAATTTCATCAACCGAACTCGTTCTTACTTCAAAATCAATCCCGATTTGTCGCAACAACTCCTGTCTTCTCGGCGATGCCGAAGCGAGTATTATTTTCTTTTTTAACTCTAACATAAATTATAAAAAAAAAGCGACACAAGTTCTGTCGCTAATAATTAAAAATCTTATTTATCTAATCTTACCGAAACATTGCTTTTATACTGCCCCAAGTGCGCTTTACGCTATTGACCGAATGCGATACCGTAACAGGACCGACATCCTGATCTGCAATTTCTGACGTAAATTTTATCTTAATTTTATATTGATAAATTGACGCTGTGCTTTTGAACGCAGTTTGATCAATATATTCGTAGAGGGAAGCTCCTTTGGGATTTAAATTGGCTATTCGATTGAATGTTCCGATTGTCCCAGCTCGCCGTTCGATAATAAATTCTTTTACGTTAGTTTCATCTTCAGTATTCCACCGTAAAATTATATTCGAACCGTCGCTATACGCTTGCAGGGACTTAATCACCTGTGCAAATGATGCAGTGGCGCATACTATCGTTACAAAAAGCATTATTATTAAGTTTTTCATAGCATTCAATTTCCAGAGAGAATATACTACTACCGTTTTTAAAAGTCAAGTTTTTCGTGCGCGAGGCGAGACTTGAACTCGCATGCCTTTTCGGGCGCCACCCCCTCAAGATGGTGTGTCTGCCAGTTCCACCACTCGCGCTTTCTCAATTCAAAATTCAAAATGCAAAATTAAAAAAGGCTTTTTTCCTTTTTACTTTTTAATTTTGCATTGTTTGTGAGTCCGGGTGGGCTCGAACCACCGGCCCTCTGCTTAAAAGGCAGATGCTCTACCCCTGAGCTACGGACCCCAAAAAGCGTTAAAAATATACGGAATGTTTAGTTTGAATACAA
>JAHJRJ010000233.1 GCA_018830765.1 Bacteroidota bacterium
TTCGTTTCCGATTGATAAAATAATATCGCCCGGCTTCATTCCGATTGCTTCGGCTGGTTTTCCGGATTCGGTTTGACTGACAAGGGCAGCACTACCCGCAGGATAAATTCCGAAAGGTTGATCTTTCAGCTTTTGCATCTCTATTTGAGAAACACCCGTGGAAACTTCTTTACCATCTCTGAGAATCTTTATATTAATGTCTTTGCCGATATTTTCAATATAAATTTTACTGTTGATATCACCCCAATGCAATACGGTTTGGTTGTTTATTTCCTGAACTTTGTCGCCGGAGAACAGCCCGATTTTTTGCGCAACGCTCTGTTCAATTACGTAGCCAATTTCGGTGGTCTCTTTTAGAAACTTACCTTGTGAATAATTAATACCCCAGAAAATCAGAACAGCGAGCAGTATATTCATAACTACGCCCGCTATCATCACGAATAATTTAGCCAAGAAAGATTTCGACCTGAACTCCCAAGCTTCGGGCGCTTTGCCGACAAATTCCGTGTCCATACTCTCGTCAATCATCCCGGCGATTTTTACGTATCCGCCTATCGGTATCCATGAGATGCAGTAATCGGTTTCTCCGATTTGTTTTCCAAATGCGCGCGGTGGAAACCCAATCGAGAAGCGGTCAATACGCATCCCCGTTAATTTCGCCGCGAGGAAATGCCCAAGTTCGTGAACTAAAACTAATATTCCTATCGTAACGAGGAAGTAAAATATCGTGCTAATTAAATCCATTTATAACCTTTCTATTCTTTGTTTTACGTAATCTCTTGTCATAATATCTGTTTCAATAATTCTTTCTATCGAAGGATTGTGTATTACCGGTTGATCGTCGAGACCCGATTCAATCAGTTCAGGAATTTGCGTGAATTTGATTTTTCCGCTTAGAAAATACTCAACAGCAATTTCGTTCGCAGCGTTAAGTATAACAGGTGCAGTGCCGCCTGTGTTCAACGCCCTATAAGCCAGCTTCAAACATTCAAACTTTTCCAAATCCGGTTTGAAGAAAGTCATCTGTCCAAGGTTTGCGAAGTTAATTTTCTCTGAATTCGAGGGCAGTCTTTCGGGAAATGTTAAGGCATACTGTATCGGTATCTTCATATCAGGGACACCGAGTTGAGCTTTTACCGAACCGTCAACAAACTCAACCATCGAGTGAATAATTGATTGCGGATGGATCACCACTTCTATTTTTTCTGCGGGAAGCTTGAACAAGTAATGCGCTTCGATTACTTCCAAACCTTTATTCATCAGAGTAGCCGAATCGATAGTAATCTTATTTCCCATTTTCCAGTTCGGGTGATTAAGTGCTTCTTCGATAGTTACGTTCTTAAACTTATCTTTATGCAAATTTAAAAACGGTCCGCCAGAAGCAGTCAAAATCAATTTCGATATTGTTGAATAATCTTCGCCCACCAAACATTGAAATATTGCGCTGTGCTCGCTGTCTATCGGTATCAGCGATACTTTGTGTGATTCGATCAGATGCGAAATAATCTCTCCGCCGACTACAAGAGTTTCTTTATTGGCGAGAGCAATTGTTTTACCTGCCTTTATTGCTTCGATAGTGGGTTCCAAACCGGCAAAGCCGACGAGGGAATTAATGACAACGTCCACTTCCGGTTTTACGGAAATTTCTTTTAGTCCATCTGTTCCTATAAAAATTTCAAGAGAATTCCCGTATCGGTTTTTTAGAATTTCCGCTGAGTCGGTATCCATGACGGATACACCTTTGGGTTTAAAATTTTCGACTTGCTGAATGAGCATATCGATACCCTTGTTTGCTGAAAGGTAAATAGCCCGGAATCTATCAGGAAAGATTGAAATAACCTCGAGACTGTTTTGTCCGATAGAACCGGTTGATCCTAAAATTGCTATATTTTTGATGCTTTTCAAAGATTTCTAATATTTGGATAATTGCCTTTTTAATTTTTTGAAGCCGGGTTTTATTTTATTGTAAATCAATTCGATCCGCTGTTTGTATGGAACGAAAGCACTCTTCATTGCATTGATAGTAAGTTTTTCTAAATCTTCGAACCCGAGGTCGAACACTTCGTGCGCAATTTGGTACTCTTTTGTCATCGTAGTATTGCTCATAAGCTTATCATCGGTATTTAACGTAACGCGGAATTTATATCTATAATAAAGACCAAAAGGATGTTGTTCGTAACTTTTGGCGGCGCCTGTATCGACGTTGCTTGTTAAGCACATCTCCAATGGAATTCTTTTATCCAAAATATATTGTGCGAGATAGCCCATCTTCACAATCTTATTCGGTTCATGTTCATCTACAGCAATATCTTCGATGAGTCGAGTTGCATGGCCGATTCTATCGGCGCCGCACCACTGAATTGCTTGCCATATAGATTCTTTTCCGAAAGCCTCGCCGGCATGGATTGTGATGTGGAAATTTTCACGTTTAATATAATTAAATGCGTCGAGATGTTTTTTAGGAGGAAACCCGCCCTCTTCACCCGCAAGGTCGAAGCCGACTACGCCGCGCTCTCTGAAATCAATTGCCAACTCAGCCATCTCCTGAGAAAGTTTCTGGTCGCGCATAGCAGAGATAATCAATCCGTATTCTACTCCGAAATCTTTCTTCCCTTTTTCCAGACCCCGTAGCGCTGAATTTATAACATCGTCCCAGTGTAATCCTTTGTTGGTATGGAAAACCGGAGCGAAGCGAGTTTCAATATAAACCACGCCGTCGTTTTTCATATCTTCCATCATCTCATAGGCAACTCTTTCGAGCGCTTCCTCAGTTTGCATAACTCCTGTTGTATGCTCGAAACCTTTTAAATATAGTGTTAAACTTCCGTGTTGCGTGCCTCGGTGAAACCATTCTGCAAGCTTACCGGCATCGGAAGTCGGAAGTTTTTTATATCCGATATCTTTTGCAAGGTCGATTATGGTCTGAGGTCTTAGTCCGCCGTCGAGATGGTCGTGCAGCACAACTTTGGGCATCGCGCGAATTATTTTTTCAGTTAGTTTCATTGGCTCATCTTTCTTTGTTAATATCTTAGTTTGTTCTATGTTAGCATAGAGCGGTGAGCTAAGAGCCGAGAGTTTTTTAAATCAATGTTCACTGCTCACTGCCCATCGCTCCCAATCGAAGCGGCTCGAGTCCTACTTTCTTGAGCGCTAAACATGAATCCATCAGAATATCTTCATAAAGCACTTTCCCTTTTCCCATCATAGTTAAGACGAGATGAGATAGAGGAACGAGATCGCCGCTTGATCCGACCGAACCTTTGGATGGAATAATCGTAACATTGCTGAATTCGCCGAGTCCCGTTGTAACACCGTAAATAAATTTACCTTTCTTCAGCCAGTCAGCAGCAGCCGAAAAAAGAAGGGGGATTGTAAGGCTGTTTCCGTCGACTGGTAATTTTTTCATTTTAATATTGTTTTTAAATTTATAAAATTTTCTCAAAAAAAGCAACGTTTTGTAATTTTTTCAAAAAAGTTGATTTTTATCTGCTTTTTATTTACTATACAATTAAGATAACGCTATCGAAAATACTTATTTAGGAATTACGTAAAATGGTTAAAACTCATGCAAAAATATTGATAGTCGACGACGAGGAAACTTACCGATATATGTTAAACACAGTATTAACGAACGAGGGTTATCAAACCGCTGTAGCGGGAGACGGGATTCAAGCGATCAACGCATTACAAACTGACGTGTTCGATATCGCATTGCTCGACATTAAAATGCCTAAAGTTGACGGCATTGACGTTTTGAAATTTATAAAAGAGACTTTCGCCGATACTGAAGTTGTTATGCTAACCGGAGTAGGAACTATCCAAATCGCAGTTGAATGTATGAAGTTGGGCGCATACGATTTTCTAATGAAACCTTATTCGAGCGAAGACCTACTAAAGACGATTAGGAAGATAGAAGAGAAACGAAGCTTACTTCGTGAAAATCAGATAATTAAAGCTGAATTATTGCGCCTGAGCGGTTCTACAGACATTATCGGAAACAGCCCGAACTTTAAAAGAGTTTTAGATGTAGCGTTAAAAGTTGCGACGACATCCTCAACAATTTTAATTCAGGGCGCAAGCGGAACAGGCAAAGAGCTTGTAGCAAATTATATTTATAAAAACAGCGACCGCGCCGATAAACACTTTGTTGTGCTGAATTGCGCATCCATACCAGATACTTTGATAGAAAGCGAGCTTTTCGGTCATGAAAAAGGCGCTTTTACCGACGCGCGCACAATGAAAAAAGGACTAGTGGAAATTGCCGATACCGGTACTCTTTTTCTTGATGAAGTTGGAGACATTAGTCCGATTATTCAACCAAAGCTGCTCCGATTCATACAGACAGGGGAATACCGACGCGTAGGCGGGAATATTGTGTTAAAGTCCGATGTGAGAATAATTTCCGCGACGAACAAAGATTTAGTCGAAGAAGTAAAACACGGCAGATTCAGAGAAGATTTATTATACAGATTGAACGTAATCACGATTGAGATACCGAATTTAAAGGATAGAAAAGAAGATATTCCGTTGCTTGTTGAATGGTTTTTACAGAATAAAATTAGGATGAAGCCGAGAAAGCATATTAGTCATAAAGCACTAGAACTTTTAATGAGATATGATTGGCCCGGGAACGTACGCGAATTAGAAAATGTAATTGAAAGAGCCGCAATTCTTTCTAAAGACGATACAATTCAACCCGACGATATTTCTCTTCCGCTTAAGTCAGTTGGTTTCTTCCAGAATTTCAGCGAAAATAATATTATTGGAACACCTGTTTCGATGAAAGAAATAGAAAAGCAACATATGGAAGGAGTTTTAAAGAGTTTTCAAGGTAACAAAGCTGAAGCCGCAAAAATCTTGGGCATAAGCTTGAAAACCCTTTACACAAA
>JAHJRJ010000234.1 GCA_018830765.1 Bacteroidota bacterium
AGCCACACGTTTAGGATTCGGTGAAGCGCTCTTGGAAATTGGGCGTGAAAATCCTGACGTTGTAGTAATTGGCGCTGATGTAACAGGTTCGGTAAAAACCGACTTGTTCATGAAAAATTTCCCAAACCGGTTCTTCTCAGTGGGAATAGCCGAGCAGGATATGATTGGAACAGCAGCCGGTTTAGCTATTGCCGGTAAAATACCCATAGCTTCCACGTTCGGGGTCTTCGCAACAGGAAGGCCCTACGACCAAATCCGCCAATCTGTCGCCTACAGCAAATTGAATGTAAAAATCTGCGCATCGCATTGTGGATTAACGGTCGGACAAGATGGAGCCACACACCAATCGCTTGAAGACATTGCACTGATGCGCGTTCTTCCGAACATGATTGTGCTTTGCCCATCCGACTATGTTGAGACAAAAAAAATGATAAAAGCCGTAATAAACCATAAAGGACCCGCTTACGTTAGATTCTTTAGAGACAACACACCGGTTTTTAACGATGAATCGGCACCTTTTGAGATCGGAAAAGCAGCGAAACTCATCGACGGAAGCGACGTTACCATAATTGCTTGCGGTCTTCAAGTCTGGGAAGCGATTTTAGCCGAAGAAATTCTGTCAGCAAAAGGTATAAGTGTGCGAGTTCTAAACATGCATACGATTAAACCGATTGACTGCGAAGAAATCATCAAAGCAGCAAGCGAAACAGGCGCAATCGTAACAGCAGAAGATCATCAATTAGCGGGCGGACTCGGAAGTGCTGTTGCAGAAGTATTAACTCAAAATTATCCAGTACCACAAGAATTTGTGGCTATTCGAGATATATTCGGTGAGTCAGGAAACGGTAGTGAGTTAATGAAAAAATATGGAATCGAAAAAGATGGTATTATTGCTGCGGTAAAAAAAGTTTTGAAAAGAAAAAAATAATTAGATTGTAAAGATTAATAAATTATTTTTTTAATTTTGAATTTTTAATTTTACATTGTTTTAAGGAGTAATGCTTATGAGATATAAAAAGTTAATTCTAATTATGTTAATCTTAGTCCCATTCATCGTAGGCGTGGTTTTAGGTTACACTATAGGAAGCCCTCTAAAAGAATCTTCCGATAAAGTTGATCACGTTTACGAAGAAGAAATGCATCAACCACCGGCGGTAATTCAGCAAGCCGGTTACAAAGATTCGATTGTAGATCAAATATCATATCAACGCCGCAATGCTATTACAGAAGCCGTTGCAAAAGCGAGTCCTACAGTTGTCGGCATCAATGTTACCGAAGTGCGTGAGTATCGTGACCCATGGGGACAGATGTTTGGTAACGATCCATTCTTCCGGCATTTCTTTGGTGATAGAACATTCAAGCAAGAAGTAAAAGGATTAGGTTCGGGATTTATCATCTCGGCTGACGGATATATATTAACGAACGATCACGTCGCCGGCAATGCGAAGGAGATTACCATTACTATGACCAACGGTGAAAAATATAAAGCCGAGCTTGTAGGAACCGATGCCTTAATAGACATAGCGTTATTGAAAATTGACGGCAAGAATCTGCCTTATATTAAACTCGGTAACTCCGATGATGTTATAATCGGTGAATGGGTCATAGCTATGGGTAACCCATTCGGACTTTTCGAGATTGCTGATAAACCAACTGTTACAGTCGGAGTTGTTAGCGCAGTCGGTCTAAACCTGCGTCCTGAACAAGGCAGGTTTTATCGAGGTATGATACAAACGGACGCAGCGATTAATTCCGGAAACAGCGGCGGTCCTCTTTTGAATGCGTTGGGCGAAGCAATCGGAGTTAATTCCGTTATCTTCACACCAAACCAAGGTAGCGTCGGTGTCGGTTTTGCAATTCCTATCAACAAGGTTAAAAATATAATCGATGAATTGAAAGCAAAAGGTAAAATCGAACGCAATTTTTATACGGGACTTGAAATCCAATCGGTTGACGGACGGATTGCGCGATACTTCGGACTCGAAAAAGCTGAAGGTGTAATAGTGAGTGATGTTCGGCGCAGTAGCCCCGCAGAAAAATCTGGATTCAAAGTCGGAGATATTATTGTTGAAGTAAACGGCGAAAAAATTATTAACGAAAATAATATCACTTCAATAATCACCGACTTAAAAGTGGGCGATGTTCTAAAGATAAAAATTTACCGCGAAAAGCAATTCTTAAATCTAAAATTGAAATTAGAAGGTGCCAAATCTTGATAGAAAGATATACACGTCCTGAAATGGGAAGTATCTGGACGGACGAAAATAAATTCCAAATATTTCTCAACATCGAGATTCTCGCTTGTGAAGCACAGGCTGAGTTAGGAATCATTCCTAAGGAGGCGGTGAAGGCAATCAAGGGTAAAGCAAAATTTGATGTCAAACGAATCGATGAGATTGAACAGACTGTCAAGCACGATGTAATTGCTTTCCTGACTAATGTCGGCGAGTATGTCGGCGACGAAGCAAGATATATTCACGTCGGTATGACGTCTTCGGATGTTTTGGACACAGGACTTGCTGTTCAAATGAAGCAATCTGGTGGATTGTTGCTTAAAGATTTATTTGCTCTTGCACAAGTTCTAGCTCGTCGGGCAAATGAATTTAAACATACAGTAATGGTTGGCAGAACTCACGGCGTTCATGCAGAACCGACAACGTTCGGACTTAAGCTTGCGCTCTGGTATGATGAAACTCAACGCAACATTCGTCGGTTAAACCAGTCAATTGATACAATCTCTTATGGACAAATTTCAGGCGCTGTTGGAACTTACGAGCACCTTGAGCCTTTCGTAGAAAGATATGTTTGCGAAAAGCTTGGTATAAAGCCTGCGCCGATTTCAAATCAAATCTTACAGCGCGATTTACATGCTGAGTTTTTAACAATGATTGCAATTATTGGAAGCTCTTTAGAAAAGTTTGCAACTGAGGTTCGCCATCTTCAAAGAACGGAAGTCCTTGAAGCTGAGGAATATTTCTCAAAAGGTCAGAAAGGTTCATCCGCGATGCCGCACAAGCGTAATCCAGTTACTTGTGAACGTGTTGCAGGACTGGCGAGAGTCCTACGTGGAAATGCTCAAGCTGCGATGGAAAATATTTCTCTCTGGCACGAACGCGATATATCCCACTCGTCAGTCGAACGGATAATCATTCCAGACAGCTGCATATTGCTTGATTACATGCTCGCCACTTTCACCGATATTGTTGATAAGCTAATTGTATATCCTGAAAATATGAAAAAGAATTTGGTGTTGACAGGTGGTTTAATCTTCTCACAGTCAGTTTTATTAGCGTTGACCAACAAAGGAATGAAGCGAGAAGATGCTTATGCGGCAGTTCAAAAACTTGCGATGGATGTCTGGGAAAATAAGAAAGATTTTAAAGAATTGTTGATGCGCGACCCCGAAATAG
>JAHJRJ010000235.1 GCA_018830765.1 Bacteroidota bacterium
AAGCCAATAATCTGACGCCACTCTACTTGCGGATTTTCTAGTTGGAATGACTTAGAAATTCTATTCGCCGCTTCACCAATGATTTCCAGGTTTCGTACCACAAACGTCATTCCCTTTATATACCGGTTGATTTTTCTGATAAATTCAATCATGTCTTCGAGGAGAATTTTTATCTCTCGTTTAGACATAGATGATGTCCTTTTTAATATACTTCCAGAGCTTAGGTTTGATGGCTTTCCTGCTCACCAAATCAACTTTTGTTTGTAAGGTTTCTTCAAGCTCCTCGGCGAAATCTACAAATGTGAGTCCTATCGGTTCTTCAAATTCCACGAGTATATCAATATCGCTATCTTTAACCTGTTCACCTCGGCTATAAGAACCGAAAATACCCATCTTTTTCACTTTGTACTTTTTCTTATATGCGTCCAAGTACACTATTAATAGATTTCTAATTTCATCAACACGTTTCATATCCAATATTTAATATTCTTTTAATTTTAAGGATGCTTAAGCAAAATTCGCCACGCTTACTTTTCTTTGCTTCGCAATGCTTTTACGATGGAGCTTAATGCGTTCTATCTCGTATAAAGTATCTGCTATAAAGTAACTTTCACCGCAATGCGTACAATTGATCAGAGGTATATTTTCTATAATAATTAGATTTATTATTTTTATTCAACATAGACCGTTATTATAACTATATCCCTGCCATTAAAAGTTTTTCCTGTTATCAAATATTTCCACTCAGCAGTAATACTATCCATTTCTTCTTCAGCATGCAGAGTAACGACATACTGGCGCATTCGAACTTTCTCACGGATTCTTTTCAAGATACTTTCAAACACGAAGCACCTTATCTAAACTAAAAATGCAAAATTTTCATAACATCTCCAACTCAGGAATTTCAATCACCATCCTCAACAACGCTGAGCTTAAGGTTTTTCCTTGCGCATCGTTCTTCAGAGATTTTGTTCCGCCGCCGCCGAGTGCTTCGTAGAGTAAGAAATTTAGTGCACCTAATTAACGTATAATAGTTGTATTTCATTTATGCTTCTCGAAGTAATTTTTATACTCTAGGACAATCGTCATGATATCATCAAGGCGGTTATTGATAACATCAGCAACTTTCTCAGCATCGAGTGAAATATATTCATGAGCGAGTATATTACGCATTTTTACCATTGAGACGAAGATTTCCGCATTTTTTTCTGAGATTATTTTACTCATACTCAAATATCGTGGAATATCTGCATAATCTTCCCAACGTTCACTTCCTATTTCCGAAAGAATATGCGTTCCAATATCTGTTAGTGCTTGAATTGTAAATTGCAATGCGTGAGCAACCATCAAAAGGAGTTCGGTATCTTGTTTTAGCTTTTCGCCATTTATACCTTTTCGCTTCTGAAGAATTTTTAGGTATTTTTCAATTTCGAGGAAAGCTTTTTTAATAAAATCACCGTTCAGCATATTTTTCAAGCCTTTTACAGAAATATTCGTACTGAATGTTCAATAGATGCTTCGCGTCTTCATATTCTTTATATGTTTTAATTAAATATCGTCTTCGAAAAGCTTCATCAGTGCATTTCAAAAGAAGTCCGTGTTTTAAGATATGATTTCTTAAAGTCGGCGGAGCAATATTCATAACTACAAGGTCAACGTCATCTGAACGGAGAGCTGAGTTCAACTCACCTATGAAGTCGAATTTATAATCCGATGCTTTCTCTTTTGGTAAATCCTTAACATAAACCGCCACATCTACATCGCTGAATTTGTGTACCTTGTCTTCAGCGTACGATCCAAAAAGATAACCTAAAACAATTTCCTCTCTTCCAGAAAAAAGTTGAGTTAGTCTTTCAATTATTTCTTCTTTTGAAAACTTAATGCTCATAAATAATAATGTTTTTATATTTTAAAATATTTCCTTATTTGTATTACAAACTTCTTAAAATCTTCTAAATTAAACCGTAAGATTTCCTCTATTTTTTTAGTATCAACTTCTATATACTCGTGTACTAATATATTTCTTAATCCCGCCATCAAGGCAATTTTCTTTGCCAATGATTTTGTGATGATTCCGTGCTCATAAAGTTTCAATGGTATTTCTTTATACGTTTTCCAGCCGTTTGCTCTATAGTCTGAAAGAATGTGCGATCCGATATCTAAAATTGCCTGTATCGTTATTTGCAGCCCTCTCTCAATTGTCCATTGTAAAGATTTATCTTTTACAAGCTCGCCGGCTTTTATATTTTTGTACTTGTACAATTCGATGTAATTTTGTTCGATAGTTTTAATCGCCGTAATTATATATTCCTGCTTAACCATGTATCGCTTCATCAAAAATATATTTTCCTTGAATCTTTAGTATGTGCATCATATCGTCATACTGTCTCAGAGTTTGTATACGTAAGTTCACATAGAAATCGTCGTTACGGCAGACAAGTAATTCCCCGAATGATAAAATATCATGTACAATTAATGGAGACGCGGCGTTCATATTAACTACATCTACATCATCAGTCTCTAATATCCCACATACATCATTTATTAATTGGAGATGCCGTATTAATGAAGGTTCTTTTTTGTAATACACACCTACATCAATATCACTAAATTTATGCGTTTTACCTTCAGCGATTGACCCGAAAAGATAACCCAATACTATTTCATCTCTTTGAGAGAAAAGTTGAGTTAATCTTTCAATTATTTCTTCTTTTGATAGTTTCATCACATCTCAAATTAAGAATAATCGCTGAAAAAACAAAATTTTGATTGATATATCAGGAAAAGTAGACAGTCACTGCAAAAGTAGTCCCATTAGGATTTGAGCGGCTTGTTATGTGAATACTCCTATTTACTCTTTCACTTCATTGTACTTTACATTCGTAATCTCTAACTTAAACCAGTTAAAATCTCCGATTTTTAGTTTCCATGTTACGGCTGACTTAGCCGGAATCCGAATACTTTCAAACTCCCTATAACTATTTTCATCTACAGCTATGAACCAGGTTTCCAGAGTGGGACCTTCTTTACGGTCGTAGTAACGCTTTGCTTCAAAACTTACAACATCACCATCTGTATTAAATGCAAATACACCCGAAGCCGTTATTCCGGAATAGCTCATTGTAACCTTTGCTGACGTAGAATCTAATTCTTCCTAGGCGATATAATTACTCAACGCGGCTGAAGGGAACCAAACAATTTCAGCAAGGTACCGCAGCAGATTACCCTGGTCTATTTCTTTGCCTATGCTATTGACAACAGGATAGAGCGAGAGCACTTTGATGAGCATGTGCCCTCTTCCCTCTTCATATTTATCCCTTCCGGAAAAATGCACAAATGGTGCTGCCTCAACATCGGCTGTCCATATAAAGCCTGGTTTCTCGGTTGTAAAGTATTGTTCGGCTTCTACCGACATCCAACTGCCGTCGGGTTTAGTTCTCATTTCACCGTTCTGTTTTAAGTGAACAGTTTGAATGATTTCTTTTCCAATAATTTTTGAACGCACCAGCCATTTTTGCACCACAGGCGGAAGATTGTTAATCATTTTCAAAGTTACTACTTTTTTCTCTTTGCCAATGTTTGAAAGAAATGAATTGATTTCATCGTTCACCATTCTGTTGAAGCTCCAGTTTCCGTAAGAAAGAAAACAGGCAACAAGTATGATTATATTCGCGATTGTTCCGAATTTGGCATCCTGCCAGTAAATTATAATGAGGATTTGAGACACAACAATTGCAACACAGGCGATCATCCACCACCATTCTTTTTTTTGTAAAAACGAAGCAGCCAAAGCTGTAAAGAGTAAACAAGTAAATAACCACAATACACCAACTGTTTTAGGTAAGCTGCCCGATAAAGGAATAAGTGTTTTTCCTGTCAGTTGTTTTACCTCAGCTAACTGCCATTCTTTTACAAATCCTAAAAGATGTATTAATCCGTGTATGAAGATGATGAATGAAAGTATAAGTCTTAGCATATTTATTTACTCTTTTGTGATATGTTTTTACAGGTTTTGTATAACGGCGTTGCTCCGTTTACAGGGTTCATCCCGATTCTTTTTATCGGGGCGGTCGGTTTACCCCGCTTGAGTTTAACGAAAGCGGGGGTTGAGGGGCTTGTTATACGCTAATATTACTTTTCATTCTTTAATACTTCAGTTCTTTTCAATAATTGATGCCCTTCAAAAACTGTAAGTATCTCAATTGAATTCTTCTTTAATAAATACACGATTCTATAATTTTTGTGCAGCAGTTCTCTAATATTCTCGATTGAGAGTTCTGGAACAACTCTTCCTTTTTGAGGATTATCTGCTAACGTTTCTGCAAGAGAGATTAATTTATCCACAAAACCAATTGCTACTTTGGGATTATCTTGAGCTATATAGTATTCAATTTCTTGTAATCGAAGTAAAGCTTCTTTTGTCCAAACGAGTCTCATATTTATTTCACAGCTCGTGACTTTTGCAATTCACTTCTGAGCTGGGAAGTTGAGAATACTTCTCCTCTTTCAGAATCAGATAATCCACGAGAAATAGAGTCAATAAATAATTTGGTCTGTTTCAACTTATCAAATTCGGATGGAGAAATTAATACGCCAGCTGGCCTTCCATTTTGCGTAATAATCAATGAATTCTTCTTTTCTTGTATCTCTTTAAGATATTTTGCTAAACTTGCTTTGAATTGTCCAACTGGAATTATGTCGTTTGATACTGATATATTTTTCATTTTTGTATCCTTATATTGTCTTTATTCTTTCCTTAATATAAGCCCATATTACGACAATATCAAGGTCCTTGGCTTAGCATATAACGGCGTTGCAACTCCCGAAGGTCACGAAGTGATTCCTTCGGAAGTTCCCTTTGGGATAATCCTTCGACTGCGCCCCTCGATAAACTCGGGACAAGCTCAGGACAAGCCCGCCGCCCAGAATTTATCCACCGAAGTTTTACGTAGGCGGGCAACAATGCAGCACTGAAAAGCCAACGCCAATCCGCCGCGGCGGATTATTAATAACTTCGTTTAGATAACCACATTCAAAGAGCAACCAATAATTACAACGCAACCCACAAATTTGAAAAATGCCAAACTGTTTATGGCGGTCGGCTCGCCCCGATGAAGTCGAAGACGAAATCGGGGGCTGAGCCGCTGGTTATACAGCTAATAGCGTTAAAGCAATTCATCGTTATTATTTGAAGATAATTTTGAAACTTTCATCATTAATTTAAGTAAAAATTGCACTTGTTTTTCAGCGTAGTTAGATTGATTAAATGTTCCAATGGAATATATATCAAATGCCGGATTATAAAACATAAATGTGGCTATTGAACCAAAATTACCCCATATATTCAGTTTTCTTGGAAGAAAAAATAAGAAATCATTAAATTTAATACGCACTAGCCCATAACCATAATCTATGCCTCTTGCAAGTTTAGCCCAATCTTTCCATCTATTAAAAGTTTCTTCTTTTAGTAGAGTATTTTTAACTAGAGCCTTATGAAAGCGAAGAAGATCTTCAGAATTCGATATAATACCTCCGCCGGCCCAATCAACACTCAAACTCATATTCTCTGATACCTCATTTAGATTTAAATAAATATCAGCAATTGGATTAAGACTTTTTTCTAATGGCTCAGAATAAAATAATTGATATGTTGAATTCATATTTAAAGGTTCAAAAATATTTTTATGCAGACTTTCCCACATAGGTTTACCAGTTATTGCTTCAACAACCAAACCTAATAACTGATACCCGGTATCTGAATAATAGAAGCCTTCGCCAGGGCGAAAGTGTGATTTTAGATTTTCTTTTCCCCATTGTATTGTGTCAAGCGGAGACCAAAAATGATTGGGTTCGTCGACAACTAATTCTAAAATGCTTTTACCTTTTTTAGGTTTCTCTTCGAAATAGTCAGAAATTCCCGAGGTATGGTTGAGAAGATGGTGTATTAATATTTTATCCGAATACGATTGCCCTTCAACTAGATGTAAATCTTTTAAAATATCATTAGATAGATATTTTGCAATGGGATCATCATAAGATATTTTATTTTCTTCATATAGTTTGCCAATTAAAGCAGATGTGAATGATTTTCCAATACTAGCAATATGGAAAGTGTGGTTTTCGGTAATTGGGTTTTTCCCCTTACCGACTAGCCCAGTGGCATACTTCCAATGTATATTCAATTTATCAGAATGGACTAATAAAATTCCGTTTTTAAGAATCTTGTTCTTAGCAACAGTTTTTTCAAATAACAATCGTATCTTACTACTAATTACTTCTGATTTCATATTTACCCAACATATATTCTTTGCTGTATAACGGCGTTGCAACTACAAGCACAAAACCAAACTATGTAACCCAACCCAATTTTGCCACCACTACGGCGGGGGCGGGTTGAGTTGCTGGTTATATGGTGTTTATTTCAACAAAATGATTTTATGACTTTTTATAAGCTTAGGTGATTGTA
>JAHJRJ010000236.1 GCA_018830765.1 Bacteroidota bacterium
CCAACAACCTCTAAAAATATATTAAACCAGCCCTTGGTCGAGCATTGCATCGGCTACCTTAAGAAAGCCTGCGATATTTGCACCATTCAAATAATTGCCCGGCGTTCCGAACCGCTCGGATGTTGCCACGCAAGTATCGTGAATGCTTTTCATGATTTGTTGGAGTCTTTGATCGACTTCCTCTTTTGGCCATGGTAATCGCATACTGTTTTGCGTCATTTCTAAACCGGAAACTGCAACGCCTCCAGCATTAGAAGCTTTGCCTGGTGCATAGAGTATTTTTGCTTCCTTGAAAATTTTGTAGCCATCGATAGTTGTCGGCATATTGGCGCCCTCACATACACATTGACATCCATTCTTCACAAGCTCCTTCGCATCTTCTGCATCTAATTCATTTTGAGTTGCACAAGGTAATGCGACATCTACTTTAATACTCCACGGACGTTTACCCGGGAAAAATTCAACTTTAAATTTTTCGGCATAATCTTTCACTTCGTCCTTTGCACTTGCACGGAGCTTTAACATGTATTCGACTTTTTCTCCTTTTACTCCATCCGGATCGTATACGAATCCATCTGGACCAGATAACGTTACGACTTTTCCACCGAGTTCATTTACTTTTTGAACAGCACCCCATGCGACATTTCCGAATCCCGATACCGCAACAATCTTTCCGTCAAAATTCATCCCTTTTGCTTTTAACATTTCTTGAGCGAAATATACAACGCCAAATCCTGTTGCTTCAGGTCTGATCAATGAACCGCCCCAGTTTATTCCCTTGCCGGTTAAAACTCCTGTAAACTCGTTTTTTAATCTTTTGTATTGCCCGAATAGGAACCCAATTTCTCTTGCACCAACTCCAATATCACCTGCAGGTACATCGGTGTCAGGTCCAATATGACGGAACAACTCTGTCATAAAGCTCTGGCAGTATCGCATGACTTCGTTATCGCTCTTTCCTTTGGGATCGAAATCAGACCCCCCTTTTCCTCCCCCCATCGGAAGGGTTGTTAAACTATTCTTAAAAACCTGTTCGAATGCTAAAAATTTAAGAATGCCCAACGTCACGGAAGGGTGGAATCTTAATCCGCCTTTATACGGACCGATAGCACTATTCATTTCTATTCTGAATCCGCGATTTACATGGACTTCTCCACGATCATCCATCCATGGCACACGAAACAAAATTACTCTTTCCGGTTCAACCATTCGTTCTAAAATTTTTGCCGATCGATATTCAGGATGTTTCTCGAAAACCGGTTCAAGAGATGAAGTAACCTCATCAACTGCCTGATGAAACTCAGGTTCACTTGGATTTTTTGCCTTTACCTCTGTCAAAATTTTCTTAGTATAATCTGACATTTTTTCCTCTGCTGCTTTTTGTGATTTGATTTTGTTTTTCAACTGCTGGATAGAAAATTGATAGGAATATTCAATAAATTCTACAAGATGACTTTTTTGAAAATTCTACTTTCATCAAGATTTCTTCCAAAATTACTATACAAATTTAAGCATTGCGGTTTTGCTTTACAAGAATGATCGAAATCGATCGATCTCAAATTTTTTAAAAAATAGACCACAGATAACACAGATTTAACGGATTTTCGCAGATTTGTTTTTGATAAATTAAACTCAACCCTAAATCCGAGGTTGACCAAAAAGTAATTATTTTTGTCACACTGAGTCCGTCGGCTGACGGATCGAAGTGTGATTTTTATATAAAATTGTCAGGTTTCGATCCTCCTGCGTGTCTGTTGCAGAACCGAAGACGATTAATTTTCTTCGCGGCTCTTCGCGATGAATTCTTCGTGTCCGTTAGCTAACGGACTTCGTGAAAGGAGTTTTTTTACACGAAGATGACACGCGACATAGTCGTTCCTTTGGGAAAGTCCCACGAAGAAATAGATATGCAACAAGCTCCTGCGTCGGGCAGGCAAGTTCGACCTGACAAATTTCTACTTTTTAGACGCCCACAATATTATGGGAAGAGTTCGAAAATATTCTAAATTGACGAATGTGGTTATTAGCAACAACTTGTTATGTGTACAAGAGAATATGATATACTAAATAATAAGTTATTAGATTTTTAATTAAGTATAGGGAAACCTACTTTACTTCTAATTTCG
>JAHJRJ010000237.1 GCA_018830765.1 Bacteroidota bacterium
ACTCGCCTTTAAAAACTAATTTTTATCAATAAAGGAGATTTTATTATTATATGAAGGAATATACTCCGGACGTCATTCGGAATGTAGCTCTCATTGGGCACGGAAATTCCGGTAAAACGTCGTTTGCAGAAGCCATGTTGTTTACTTCCGGAACAACGACAAGATTAGGAAAACTTGAAGATTCAAATACCGTCTCGGATTTCCAACCCGATGAAAACGAAAGAAAAATTTCTATCAGCACATCATTGCTGCACGTTGATTGGAAGGGGGTAAAAATAAATATTTTAGATACCCCCGGTTATTCCGATTTCACAGGAGAAGTCAAATGCGGATTGAAGGTAGCTGACACAGCCTTAATATTTCTAAAAGCTGTCGAAGGTTTCGAGGTCAGTACTGAAACTGTGTGGGGATACACTAAAGAGTTCAAAAATCCGGCAGTTTTTCTCGTTAATAAATTAGACAATGAAAACTCTGATTTCGAAAAGACAGTCCAAGCTGCTCGTGAGAGATTCGGGCACGATGTCATTCCTATTCAATTTCCGGTGAAGCAAGGGCTTGGCTTCGAAGAAATTGTAGATGTAATACGAATGAAAGTACTAAAATATACTCGCGATGGTAAAGGGAAGTACACCGAAGCCGAAATTCCTGCTGAACTAAAATCGAAAGCCGAGGAACTTCGTTCCCAATTGATTGAACAGATAGCAGAGACAGATGAAAATTTACTGAATGTATTTTTCGAAAACGGCACACTTAGCGAAAAGGAAATTAATACCGGACTAAAGATCGCAGTTCGTGACCGTAAAATATTTCCGTTACTTTGTAGTGCGGCTACGCATCTGATCGGTATCGCATCCGTGATGGATTTTATAATTGATGCTTGCCCGAATCCAAGAGATTTGGGTGATGTTGCTGGATTGATCCCCGGAACGACGAATAGTCAAGTGGTAAAACCCGACCCGAACGGTCCGCCTGTAATGTTTATTTTCAAAACTCTATCAGAATCGCACCTCGGTGAATTATCATTCTTTCGTGTTTATTCCGGTAATGTCTCACCCGGTCTCGATATGATTAATCAATCCAACGGAAAATTCGAAAGGTTGAGTCAACTCTATATTCTAAACGGTCGTGAACGGAAAGAAGCTGCAAAGCTTTTTTGCGGTGACATCGGCGCCGCCGTTAAGCTGAAGGATACTCATACAAACAACACGTTAACCGCTAAAGCATTTCCGGTCGTGTTACCCGAAATCAAATTTCCCGAACCAGTAATCAGCATGGCTATTGTATCTAAAGCAAAAGGAGATGAAGATAAGATTGCGAACGGATTGCATACATTCCATGCCGAAGATCCCACTTTTATAGTTAAAGTTAACCCTGAATTGCGCCAGACTGTCGCGAGCGGACAAGGAGAATTGCATCTTACCATAATCGCAAAAAGATTAAAAGCACGTTACGGAGTAGATGTTGAATTAACCGAACCTAAAATTCCTTATCGTGAAACGATAAAAGGTGTATGTAAAGAAGCTGAATACAAGCATAAGAAACAGAGCGGAGGCAGAGGACAATTTGGTCATGTTTTGTTGAAAATTGAACCTAAACCTCGCGGCGAAGGATTCGAATTTGTTGATGCTATTGTTGGCGGTGTCGTTCCCGGAAAGTTTATTCCTGCGGTAGAGAAAGGTATTGTCGAAGCAATGGAAAACGGCGTGGTCGCAGGTTACAAGGTAATAGACGTCAAAGTAACTCTGTTTTATGGCTCTTATCATACTGTTGACTCTGATGAACATTCATTTAAGATTGCAGGCAGAATGGGCTTCAAGAAAGGATTTAAAGAAGCAAAACCGATTATGTTGGAACCGATTTACGAAATAGAAGTTACTGTTCCCGAAGATTATATGGGCGACGTGATGGGTGATATATCGAGTAGAAGAGGTAAGATTCTTGGAATGGAATCAGAAGGACATAATCAGATTATAAAAGCGTTGGTTCCTTTAAAAGAATTATATCGCTACTCAACAAATCTCAGGTCGATGACGCAAGGTCGTGGTATTCACAAACAAAAATTTTCTTTCTATGAAGAAGTACCAAGAGAAATTCAAGAGAAGATTATTGCGGACTTCGAAAAGAGCAAGATAGAAGAAGAGGAATAAGATATTATGCAGAGAATGTTTTCACCCTGGCGCTCTAAGTATATTGCATCGTTTTCCGAAGAACCGTCGAGTGAATGCATCCTTTGTAAAGCTTACCAACAAATTTCTGAGAACGATGACTATGTTGTTACGAAAGGAAAATGTTGCTATGTAGTTATGAATCTGTATCCATATAATAGCGGACATCTCATGGTAGTTCCATATAGACATATATCTAATTTTACTGACCTCACCGATGATGAATCTCTAGAAATTATGTCTTTACTTAAAAAGATATCGTGGGCATTGACCGAGATAATGAAACCAGACGGATACAATATTGGGTCGAACATAGGCAGGAGCGCAGGGGCAGGAATAGACGAGCACATACATTTTCATATAGTACCGAGGTGGAACGGCGACACCAACTTCATGCCCATTTTAGGGGATACTAAATTGATTTCCGAGGATATCCGGGAAACGTTGATGAAATTACGAAAGGTTTTATCTATTAAATAAATCAATAGTAAAAAAAGGAAAAAATCTTTGATGGATTCCCATCAAATATTATCAAGCCTATCTTTCGGAAAAGTTGATGCTGAAACTGACGACAAACTATCAAACTGCTTCATAGGTACCGATTTGTTGAAACAGGCTCTTCAACCACATCATACCTTGCTTTTAGGAGGGAAGGGGTCTGGTAAGAGCGCCATATTTCGTCTATTGTCTCAGGATACATTTCGTTTTGCAAATCTCCTTCAAAACCGGTTTGAAGAAATTTATGGCATTCCAGCGTACGGCATAAATAGCGACGAATATCTTACATACGCTGAGATCCATGAAATTAATCCGAATTCTATCGACGATTTCAAATACCTTTGGCAGCTTTACTTCGGTCTGAAAGCCGCAACAATCCTCGCGAATTGTCCACGGATGCGTTCCCGGATTTCCAAAAGTAATTCCGAAAGCTTGAAGGAATACTATAAGTCTCTATTGAACATCTTGGAGGATGTCGGGCTGTATCGATCTGGCGAATATTTATCAAAGATTCAAAAAAAGGTCAAAGAATTATTAACCTTCTCGACACCGGCAACCGTAACTTCAATTGCCGATAAAGGGAAAATTCTTTCCACGAGTTATTCAGGTAAATCTGCTTTAAATATTATTTCACTTATCGATTTAGTAGATAAAATACTGAAAGAAACTAACTGCTTAGCTTGGATCCTAATCGATCAGATAGATCTATTGTATCTAGACAATCTTGACCGCAGACAGAGAGCGATCACCGCCCTGGTGCAATTGTTGATTGAATACAGTAGCAGATTCGCAAATATCAATCTTAAGGTATTCTTGCGAACGGACATTTATAAACAGTTGCAGATAGTCAACAAGTCGCATCTTGTAAGTTTAACGGTAGAGTTAAAATGGACAAAAAATTTGTTAATTAAAATGTTAGTAGTTAGGGCGGTACACGACCGCGCTGTCCGGATGTATTGTGAAGAGGTCTTGCAGGAAAATTTAGATGTGAATCGGGTGATATCTGCGACTGATGAATTAATATTACGCATCTTTTATACTATCTTCGAGCTTAATATGGGCAGTAAATTCAGGAATGTTTCGCCTGCTCATTCATGGATTACAAAACATATAGTTGACGGCTTAGGGATGCTGTACCCGCGCGAAATGATTCACTTGGGCAACCAAGCGGTTCAAAAACAGAGAGAGTTAAATAAAAACACTAAAATGAAGAACCCAAATATTTATTCGGGAAACGGAAAGAATTTTCTCGTAAGCAGTCGTGCAATAAAACAAGCATTTAGCGATGTTTCTTCATATAGATGCGATACTTATTTATACGCCGAATTTCCGCATCTCTCAAAACATTTTGACAGAATCAGAGGACAGGATAGAGATAAATTTAATCGTGATGAACTTGTCGATATGTTTAAAGGATTAAACCCGAACGGAGTTGATTCAATCAGAATGATCTTTGAAACCGGTTTATTCAAAACTAAAGACCATAAAAACGCAGATGCTTGCCGAACCTTTACCATTCCATATCTGTATAAAAGCGGATTGGGTATTGTAGCAAGAAGAAAATTTCATGATCGGCTTATCACTCGAGAAACCTTACTAACATAGTCATGGTTAGACTAATTGGAGTAATTGATGTCAGGAAAAGACAACGATTCAAAGTATTGATCAGCGGGGAAAAGGATTTTATTGGGGATATGAGAAAATATTTTTCGACCCAGAGTTTCTTCATGTGCAATCGTAGCAAAGAAATAAAAT
>JAHJRJ010000238.1 GCA_018830765.1 Bacteroidota bacterium
AAATCTGCCGTTTTTCTAACAAGGCACTTTACTTTATGACCTTTTCTGATAAGACCTTCAGTCAAATGACTTCCTATAAATCCTGTTGCACCGGTGACTAAAATTTTCATTTTGGTAAAAATTAACTTTGATTGACTTTTAAATTTCAATAAAGTATATTAAAAACAAAATATAAATACAAATCTATATTAGTGAATGTTATAGGAGAAAAAGATGTCACTTAGAGTTTCTGAAAAGTCATCCCTTTCAAATTGGCGAAAGAATATGACCGACTGGGCAGTTTCTTTCAAAGGAATGTTCAACTGGAGGAATAAGGAGGTTATATATCCGACCAAAGAGAAGAAAAAATCGGCCGCAATAACTAAAAAAGAAGCACCCCAAAAACCGGTCGACCTGTTTGAAAAATGTTACAACTTTACTAGAGCTGATGATGTAAAAGCCGCAGGTTTGTATCCTTACTTTAGAGCTATCGAAGAAAACGAAGGTCCTGTCGTTCAGATAGAAGGTAGGAAAATTATCATGGCGGGCTCGAACAACTATCTCGGCTTGACGGCTCATCCCAAAGTTAAGGAAGCCGCTATCAAAGCGGTTGAAAAATACGGAACAGGATGTTCCGGCTCGAGATATTTAACAGGTACGTTGGATTTGCACAACGAGTTCGAAAGTCGTATGGCAAAATTCATGGGCAAGGAAGCTTGCTTACTTTTCAGTACAGGTTATCAAACGGCTCAAGGCATTCTACCGACACTCGTTCAGCGAGGAGAATACATAGTTACAGATAAAGATAATCACGCGAGTATTGTTGCGGGCGTAGTTATGGCTAAAGGTATGTCCGCTGATTTTGTTCGCTACAAGCATAATGAGATGAACGATTTGGAGAGAGTAATAAAACGACTTCCCCTCGAAGCTGGAAAACTGATAGTTACCGACGGCGTATTCAGCACATCGGGTAACATCGTCGACTTACCTAACCTTGTTACGATAGCTAAAAAGTATAACGCACGAATATTGGTTGATGATGCTCATGCAGTGGGTGTAATTGGCAAAGGCGGGCGCGGAACTGCGAGCTATTTCAATTTAGTCGATGAGGTCGATTTAACTTTCGGAACATTCAGTAAAACATTTGCCTCCCTCGGCGGTTTTGTTGTCGGGGCTGAAAGAATTATTAACTATCTAAAGCATCATTCTTCGGCATTAATATTCAGCGCCAGCCCAACGCCCGCATCGGTTGCGGCGGCAATAGCTGCGCTTGAAATTTTAGAAGCAGAACCAGAGCGCATTGATAAGCTCATCGCCAACGCAAATTATATGAGAAAAGGTTTTAAGAAAGCCGGCTTCAAAATTATCGACGGTAAAACGGCTATAATACCTGTAATTATCGGCGATGATATGCTTGCCTTTCAGTTATGGAAAGAGTTATTCGATAACGGCGTCTTTGTCAATGTTTTCATCAGTCCCGGTGTACCTCCGGGTTTACAGATGATGCGCACAAGCTACATGGCAACTCACGAAAAGGAACACCTAGATCAAATTTTAGATACATTTATAAAAGCCGGTAAGAAATTCGGGCTTGTAGCATGAGTAACATAGTAGTGTCGCCGGTAATCGGTAAAAAAGAATTGATGAGGTTCATAAAATTCCAGTGGAAGATATATAAAGATAATCCATACTGGGTTCCTCCGCTGTTAATAGACCGTAAGAAATTATTAGACAAAGAGAAGAACCCGTTTTACAAGCATTCGGAAGCTGAATTTTTTCTTGCGCGTAGAGACGATGAGATAGTAGGTCGCATCGGTACAATCATTAATCATAACCACAACAAAGAACATAGCGAAAACGTCGGATTCTTCGGTTTTTTTGAATGTATAAACGATCAACTGGTTGCTGATGCGTTATTCGATAAGGCAAAGAGTTGGCTGCGTGAACGCGGTGTTACTGCTGTGAGAGGTCCGGCTAATCCTTCAGTCAATGACGAATACGGTTTACTGATTGACGGATTTGATAAAACGCCTGTAATCCTTATGCCTTATAACCCACCATA
>JAHJRJ010000239.1 GCA_018830765.1 Bacteroidota bacterium
CGGTTATAAAACAACCGCAACTATGATGTACGGACACATCGAGACGGATGAAGATATTGTAATTCATCTCGAAGCAATACGAAATCTACAGGATGAAACGAATGGTTTCACTGCGTTTATTCCTTGGAGTTTCAAACCTGGTAACACACCATTCGAAAAGAATATAAAAACCTTCGCTCCGCCAAACCGTTACCTGCAAATAATTGCGTTCGCAAGAATTTATCTCGATAATTTCAAACACATCCAAGCATCGTGGTTCAGTGAAGGGAAGAAAATTGGACAAGTTGCTCTACATTTCGGTGCTGATGATTTCGGCGGAACGCTCCAGGAAGAGAATGTTCACGCTGCTGCGAAATTTGTAAATAAAACTTCAACTGAAGAAGTGATACAATTAATTCAAGAATCTGGCTTTAATGCCGTACAAAGAGATACGTTGTATCAGGTTCTTAAAGTTTGTAAGGCTTGCCCCGATGAAAATCGGGGTTAAAAGTGAAGCATGTATTAATTAGCAATGGAAAATAGACAAATGAGAATATTGAATTAGAAATGCAGACAGAATTAAGGTCTTATCTCAATCAACTCATATTTATTAACCTTTAATTTGTCTAGCATCATTCCCATCAATTCTTTCCTCACAACCAAATAACACTTCTCAAAATCTTGTCTCAGCACTTGTTCAATCAATGGATACCAGCCTTTCCCTTCAGCTTCAAGTTTGCCGTACTCATCGAGGAACACGATTGAATCCGGTTCTATCTTTGGAAAATTCAAAATCACTTCATCAAACAATTTTTGATCAAATCTATATTTGCCCAATTGAAAGTTGCCAAAATTTTCTTCGACTGATGCAAACTTTATTTTTTTGTTTTCATGAAGAATAAAAAGCTCAAAACCAACCTTCGCATTTCTTTTTAGAATCGGAAGTGCAACAAAACCTACGGCTTTCTCTTTTGATTCCAATTGCTCATATGTCGTTAATAAGTAAGTGCTTTTACCGGAATTGATGTTACCAGTAACTATGACGATTTTCTTCTTTGACATCGAATTGTTCTAACCCTTCTAAAAAACAAATTACAATTTTTTAATCTTTCAATCTTTAAATTAGATATAGAGTTTAACCGAGATAAACGCTAACCATGCGGCAATCATTTTTTATTCTCATTTCTTTGGCTATCACCAATTCTGCTTCTACTCAATCACTTGAATTAACCGGAAAAGTGAATTGGTTGTATGGAGATACACCTGGATTCCAAAGATTCGCTTATCAATCATCTTTCGGCTTAAACGTGGATTTGATAATATCTTCCGAGATTGAATTTCTAAAAATCGGTTTGGGTGGTTGCTTTTCGCTTTACGGTGGTGCAAGAGACTATGCGGTTTATACACCTCCGCCTCGCTTGAAAGAAGGAATTAGAGAATAAGAATGGATAGCTTCTTTAAATTATTCAGACTTCACAATTAGCGGATTAATATTTTCACTTAGAACAAATTTCGCGTTACTCAACTTCAGATCTTACATTAAACTTGCTGCAGTAAATCGCGGGGCAAGTTTCGAGTCGATAACCGCAACTGATGTACCGCTGAATTCCATTAGATTTAGTCTTGAAGTAAAACTCTCAGAACTGATTGATATGATTGCATCTCTCGAATACGCCAGAACAAAAATTCAAGAGTATAAGATTTATGAAGAGTTCAAAGATTACCAAAGAATAAAATTCTGGTACGACGCAAACTCAAAATGGGTTTACGGAAATGTATTCTCACTTTGAATTAAATTTAATATGTATAAATTTTGACGCCATAATTCTACATTGTCAATCCCTTATTTAATTAACATCATCTTTCGGACCTTAACGAGCGATTCCGACTTCAATGAATAGAAGTAAACACCGCTCGAAACGTTTTTGCCAAACTCATTCTTTCCATCCCATTTCACTTTATATACTCCAGCTTCAACTTCATCATCAACTAAAGTCTTTACCTTTCTGCCCAATAGATCATAAACCGTGAGTGTAATTTTATCAGCTTTTGGCACAGCATATTTTATCTCGGTTACTGGGTTGAATGGATTGGGATAATTCTGATGCAGTGCAAATGATTGTGGAATATTGTTCTGTTGTGCATTCGGTGTGGACGTAAGTCCAATCCATTGCCATCTCACTGCATCTGCACGAAGGACGACCCCCGCGGTATTATCACCTTTATTGAGAACTGTTACAACAGCTCTGCTTCCGGCGTCGAAATAGTACTTACCAAGTGTAATCCAGCTTCCGCTGTTTGCATTCTGGTCAATTCTCATCGAATCAACGAAACGGTTTCCGTCGTTGATAAGATAGAGCGCTTTGTTCGCCGCGTTTGCTGTTGTTGGAACAATGAATTGAACCTCATAATACCCTGCTTTGCGAAGCGTTTTCGTCCATCGCGCATAAGCGCCAGGTCCGTCCGAGAACCAGAAGTAACGACTTGTGGGACCATATGCCTGTGCATTGCTGAAGTACCACTTGCCATATTCTTCGTAGCTCAAGCTATCCCTGTCATCAACAAGCGCGAAGTACGTTTTAATGTTCGCACGGAATGGAATGCGAAGAACTGCGTTTCCCGGTTCATCGTAAGCGACGAAAAGCGTATCGGTACAGGGTCCAAGTGCAAGTGATGAGAATTTTACTTGTAGGCGCAATTGGTTGAATGGCGTGATGCTTATGGGAAGAGTCATATCACAAAAAACGGTACTTTGAGATGATGATACATTGAGAATGTGCACCGCTTCGGTTCCAAGATTCACCAACGTGACGCCACTTTGTACAGTATCTCCCTCAACAACATCGCCAAGGTCAATAAGATATTCCTTCACTGCAAGTTCTTTTGTTCGTGCCGTTGGTGTGAACCGGAAAACATCAGTATTGACGTACGTAACTTGCGATCCCGTATTGACTGCAAGAAGAGAGGCTCTCAATGGAATATTTACTATTGGCTTGACCGCTGTAAGATAGATCCATTCCCCGGCACGTGGATTGGAAAGGGGAATGCTGTCACATTGTCCATATCCCTTGTTGATGGCAACAAAGAGTTTTGGTGGAATTGAAGCAATGATGGGAAGACGTATGCTTAGTCGTACCGGTAGCGTATCATTCAGACAATGAGTCCAAACCGCAATAGCTGTATCACCCGGAGAGATGAAACCGCGTCGAATATCGCTTCCCCAGTACGTTCCATCCTTAACAGTATTCCATACTCCCTTGAGTTCCTGATATCCTGCGTCAACATTATCCACGAATACTTCGTCCGGAACACGTGTTTGAAACAACTTTGCAAGGTTCCCCATCGTGTCAGTGATAGCAATGCCAAGCTTTGCCACTGCACCGATTGTGTTCAAAGGTTCCGTCAGCCAGAGGTTCTCTCCGATCTTTGTCGAGGCAATAAGACGATAATTACCGTAGATATCTTTGACAGCGACAAATGGTTGACGTTGGAAAATTGGTTCGTTCGTTTGTATCTCAAGTCGCTCTACAAGTCCCATCATTCGTTGTTGTACAGAAATTGTTGGCGCGGTGGTATCCTGTCCTCCTCGCCATCGTTGCATTGCTTCAATGGCTGAACAGTAATAGAACTCCACATCGGGGTACGATTTTGCCACTGAATGAATAATAGAATCGCACTTTGCAAGGTTTGTGAGAAAGTCCGTTTCGGGTAAATGTCCCCACAGGCACGCGACCTGGCTTTTCCCCGCACGTGCCGAGTCAAACATCTGCTTCACGAGAGAAGATGAAACTCCACCGATATGCTTTGAACGCACATTCCAGCCCATTCCGTTTCCGGGCACTTGATAATCGGACGTTGAAGGGCGATAGGGAACCCATGCAGACGGTGCGCGAGACCAATTATAGGTATTATCGAGCGGTTCGGTAGTATCGACTCTATTGGAAGGATAATCATTGTGCATCGAGTAGGGCAGAAATTCGTTCAGATAATTCTGCCAGCCGTTATCCATATAATGCCATCCACTGCGGAACGAGACGGGAAAAGTTTTTTCCTCAAGTAAGTACTGAGCTAACGTAACATCGAAATCGTCATGGCATTCTTCGAACGAATTCGTTTGGTTCCAATAATACTTACCGTCTTTGTCGTAATCGGTCCAGGCAAATGTGTGGTAATGTATGGTCAGCTCATCGCCCCAGCGTTGAATTGCATTGCTATGATACTTCTGCATAAGGTGGAGGGTCATCGTATTACTGAGCGGGACGTTTGTATTGGTTGCATATCGGAATATATTACCGCCCATCATCCACCAGGTCAATTTCATCGGTGTGCCGCGATTGTCGAGAAGTTTGGTTCGGAATGATGCATCCATTACCTTGGTGGCGTTCTGTGTTGCCTCTACGTAGAGTGCTGTATTATAAGTACAAGAGTATTTTGCTACATCCATTCCATCCCAAATGGCGGTATCCGAACCGAAAACGAAGTAGATTTTTTTCTGTGCCTGGGTGATGTCAAAAGCATAGATCAGCGTTGCAATAAGGAGAAATATTCTATAAAGAATGTTCTTCATTGGTGTGTTCACATTGAATTGAACGACAGTAATAATATAAATTACTTGAAATATTCTTAAGAGTCAAAAAGAAGGGTACGTTGTAGAGGCACGCTGCCGCGTGTCTCATTACGGCTTATACAAACCCGATTGCTTTGCGCCCATCAATCCCGCTTCTGCGAATCGTTTATCAACAAGTGTCAGTTGTTTTTTCATTGAAGGAGTGAGAATAAAATATTTACGGACATAGTCAAGCCCGTCGGTAATCACATCCATCGCCGCGTCATTGGTTCCTACAAAAGAAAGAAGTACTGATTTTATGTTTTTCAAGTTCATTTAATTAATTATCTTTGATTAAAAGTTATCCAAAACTTTTTGCACATTCAAGCATAATGATGTAGAAAATACTTGAGTGTTTGAATACTATTTCAATGAATAAAATGGAAAACAGCATGAGAGACAAAATTCGTGTTTAAGAAAAAGGGCAAATTAAAATTCCTTTCGAAGTTCGTAAAAAATATGAAATGAAAAAAGGAACATTCCTTCATTTAAAATGCGAGGAGGATAGAATCAAAATGATTCCGATTACTTAGACTTTTATTCGAAAGAATATTGGGGCACTCGGATTGAAAGGAAAGATGCTTCAATCTCTGATGAATGATAAAAAAATTGAACGAGAATTATGAAATGTGACACTCGCTTACATTTTCTTTCCTGGGACCATCACACTGCTTTAATGGAATCGTTCAAGATTACAAAATTCATCGATTCTAAATCTACAGAGGGGCTTTTTCAATTAAGGGCGCAAATAATTAATTTCTGGAAAGAACATCTTCTACAGCATTTCCGTACTGAAGAAGAATGTCTGCTACCTCGCCTTGCTTTGTATCAGGATACTGATGAATTCATATCTAAAACTTTAACAGAACACATTCAAATCCATAAAATTATTCTACTAATAAAAGAATCAACAAGTGAAAAGAATTTGAAAATTCATCTTAAACATTTTGCCAAACTATTGAATGATCACATTCGTTTTGAAGAAAGAGAACTTTTTGAAGCGATTCAATCTCTATTAACTGATGAACAATTGAATCAAATCTACTCTGAGATAACTGAGCGATATGGCGATAAATACAGAAACCAAAATTGCCAGCTTCCTCAAGTGTGATTCATTTGTAAAATCCAATCTTATCTAAGTAAGATCATCTTTTTAGCACTTTTTTTATTTCCGGCTTTCAATTGGTAAAAATAAATTCCCGAAGCAAGATCGCTTGCAGTGAAAGACGTTTTATGATTTCCCTTATCCTTTTCCTCATTCAACAGAGTTTTAACTTCTCTTCCAAGTATATCATAAAGTTTAAGAGTTACCAGCTCTCGTGAAGGAATCGAAAATAGAATTGTTGTCGTTGAGTTAAATGGATTAGGATAGTTTTGATAAAGCTTAAAATCATCCGGTGTGAAAGATGATTCCCTCACATCCACAATAAAATTAGAACGCTGAGTAGTAAACTCAAAAATATCTTCATTAGTTAGAGGGCGATTCGTAAAAACAAAAATTGAGTCTCCTTCATTTGGAAGTATTGGCTGGGTGCCTGATGGTAGTGTACTATTGATCTGACAATGCGTGCTTGTGGCACTCGTTGCGTAAGGAGGAGGAGTTAAGATAACAATTGCCTCTCCTGCATCCCATTTATTGTTCATCGTGCCGGTATTTTCAAGAACAAGGGAATTCAGTTTTTGTCCATCTTTCAAATTAAAAGCTTTGAACGGAACGATAACAACTTTAGCTCCAGTTCGGCTTAAGGCTGTATCTAAAGGATAAATGTATTTGCCATCGGAAGTAGTGTCTGTTCTTCCAAAAGCAACGACAATATCGATTGGTGCGGTTTCTTTTTTGCCCGCTGTCGGACTCAAAAATGTATAAATCAAATTCGAAGAAGAGTAAGTCTGAGAAAAACTTTTTTCTAAATCCAGCTCAAGATTGAGCACCGGTTTAAACTCAACCGCCACACCTTCAAAAGTCTGCGTCAGATAAAAATTATTTATCCCTTTATCGATACCAAAATTCACAACTCTGTTTTCATTTTTAGTTACGTTTTTTACCGCAGCATAGATAGAATCTTTATTCAACTTATTAAATGTAACCCGATAAAGATCACCGGTTGTTAAAGTCGAATCAAGAAGATGAACGGCTATTTTGCTTGTTGATAATCCCTGTACATGACGGATCACATTTGTTTTAATATGACCTTGTGGAATTTCCGGTTTTATTCTTCGGGCATAAATATCGTAATCACTCCCTGTCGATTGATTCCAGCTTGCCCAAGTAACAATAAGTTCGTCTTTACTTCCAAAAACGATTCCCGGCTCCCATTGATAATTTTCAGTATAATCATTTACGCGGAACTCAAAACTTTTCTTTCTCGCAAATTTATCGAACAGTTGAGCATAAACACCTTCACGACTTCCATCCTGCTTCCACGAAGACCAAACCACAGCAAACGAACTATCTTTTGCTACTGCAATTTTTGGCAGCCATTGATAATAAGCTGTTGTAGTATTCACTTGAAACTCACTTCCGTTTTTAACTCCATTTTGAAAATAGCGTTGACCATATATTCCACCGTCATGTCCATCCTGGCGCCATGAACACCAAACAATAATAAAATTTCCATTTTGATCTATAGCAACATCACCAAGCCATTGATAATCGTTTGTATAAGTATTGATTTGAAATTCAATCCCAAGTTTTGAACCATCCGCTGAAAACCTTTGTCCGAATAGACCGTAACCAGATGGAGTTAATATATCTTGCTTCCATGATTCCCAAACAATTACAAACTTTCCATCGGAAGACATATCAATTGATGGACGTGTTTGAGAATAAGCAGTAGTTGTATTGACTAAAAATTCACTTCCAATTTTCAAGCCGCTTGAAGAAAATCGTTGAGCATAAATTCCTTTATCACTTCCATCCTGTAACCATGAATGCCAAACGACACAAAAATTCCCCAAAGCATCAATTGCAACATCCGGATAATTCTGTGATTTAGCTGTATATGTATTCACCAGAATTTCTGATCCGACCTTGCTACCCGATTCATCAAATATTTGAGCATAAACATCAAACGAAGAATTTATATCACCCATTGACGTCCAGACAACGACAAATCTTCCGGATGAATTCATATCCACCGAGGGGCGGTATTGAGTTTTTGCAGTCGTTGTGTTGACTCTAAATTCACTCCCAATCTTAACATCATTTGAATTATATCTTTGTCCATAAATACCGGATTCACTTCCATCTTGATTTATCGATGACCAAATAATGACATAATTTCCAAAACCATCGGAAGCAATTACAGGTTCTCTTTGAGTTGTATCGGTATATGTATTTACTTTGAATTCATTACCAAGATTTAAATTCTGACAATAAGAAATGTCAAATAAAGTTACAGCGAAAACAATCAATAAAATCTTTTTCATATAAACCTCATTACTTCATCTGGAAATCGAGTAGTGGATACAAACTTGCAGGAGTGTAATCGTAATGCCACCACTCAGCAATGTATGGCGTAAACCCGCCAACATTCTGCATCGTCGTTTTAAGAAAAATTCTGTTATTTAAAACCTCCGGCGGAAAACCTTTGTAATCGTGACCGGCTTCAGGACCAAAGTAATCGAAATCAGTTCCCATATTCCATTCCTGTCCGGTCGTTAAATTGATAATCGTTAAATCAATCGCACTTCCGCGATTGTGTCTGGACCCGCTGCTTGGATCGGCGACATAAATTGGATTTGGGAATATTTCCCACATAAGCCACTGAATAGCACGCGGGCGATATCCGTCGAATATTTTTAATCCTAAATTAAGTTTTCTTAAGCTGTCCTGTACGATTACTAGCCGCTCAGCAACAGCACGACTAATTAAGCAAACATCCGTCGAATAGAGCTTTTGGCGGACAAAATTATTTGTTGTGTTATACCTCAGATCAAGAACGATATCGGGGATAAGCTCTTTTAACTCTATCATTTCATCATCGCCGACCTGGCTAAATAAAAGAAGTGGAATAAAAAGAAATGTAATTACAAGAATAGAACGACGCATTTTTTTCCTCGCATCAGTTAATTTGATTGGGGAAATAATACAAAATATTTTCGGCTAATGAAAGTAGGGGCGGAAATTGATTAGGATCAAATTAAACGAATATCATCCAAGAAGGGAAATGTTTCTCTTACTTCTTTAACTTTTTCTTTAAAAATTTCTGCTGATATTATTTTTTCGATATTTTCCAATGTAACTACTTCATTCCCCATTGGATCAAACACGCTGCTGTAACCATTGTAGCTTAACTTGGGATCGTTCCCAACGCGGTTTACACCAACCATGTAGCATTGATTTTCAATCGCTCTCGCTCGCAGGAGAATCCGCCAATGTTCAATTCGTGCAATCGGCCAATTTGCTATATTAATAATTAGATCAACTTTTTCTTTACCATAGAATCGATAGAGTTCCGGAAATCTGAGATCATAACAGACCGAAAGTCCAACTTGGAAATTATCGATCTCAGTGATTATTGGTTCAGTTCCCCTTTGATAAAACTCATTTTCCCGTGAATACGAAAAAGGATGGATTTTTCTGTACTTTGCTTGTAATTCACCGTTTGGAGAAATATGAACCAAAGTATTAAACCTCTTATCATCTTCTTGCTCAATCAACCCTGCTAAAATGTGAATCTTTAATTTCTTTGAAAGAGCTTTGAAATAATCGGTGCTTTCCTCATCTAGCCTGCCTGCCTGTCGTCCGCCTCGGCGGACTTTGGCAGGCGGGCTGAATCCCGCCTTTGGCGGGAGCAAGCAGGCGATGGACTCAGCAAATTTATCAGAATGCATTGTGAATCCGGTTAGAGTAAGTTCAGGAA
>JAHJRJ010000040.1 GCA_018830765.1 Bacteroidota bacterium
ACATGACAATTTGAAGTCATGCAGCTCACATTGGTTATGGTTCCACCGTCATAATTTGAGCCGTGGCAGCCGATGCAGGAGGGTAAATCCCAATTTTCTGATTTGAGGAATCGTCCATGAAACTTTGTGTTTGAGGTTTGAGTCCAACCTTGCGCGTGAGGATAAGACTCGTGGCAAGTTCCGCATTTTATGCCGCTGTTACCGCCTTCAAAATTTTGTCCGTGACAAGTTTTACACGATGCCAGATTCCAATTAGCATTTTTCAGAATAGTACCGTGGTAATTGGGATTGTTTTTTGTGAGAAAGCCTGTTTTATGGGGATAAGTTGCGTGGCATTTATAGCATGAGACCTTGCTGACGCCACCTTCAAAGTTGCTCGCGTGACATTGCACGCAATCGTCCTTGTTCCATTGTTTTGCTTGCAGATACCTGCCGTGCACTACAGTCGGCGTAGTCGGCTCAGGTAAGTTTTTCTGTAATATAGCGATATAAATGTTATTGTAAAAAGATATTTTGTTTTCATGTTTTTTCCACCTATTAGCGATTTGTTCCTCGTGACATGTTTGACAGGAGCTGTGGCCACCGAAAAGTTTGTCGCTCGATAAACTACTCTTTGTTGCTTCAGTGTGGCAATCGGAACAATCAATCCCCTGATCTTTTACGTGCAATTTGTGAGAGAATTTTATTTTTGCGGATCTGTCTTCCTCATTCCAACCTTGGGCTTGTTTATTGAACATTTCTCTCTTTACAGTAAATTTAATCGTTGAGTGAAGAAATAATTTATCCATTAAAGGATAGAATAGTTGAACAGATACAGAACTGAGTTCACCAGCATATCCGGTGTTACCGGAATAAACTAAGCTGCCATATTCAGTGCCCATACCGAATGTGAAGCGTTGAGTTGTGGTACAACCTCGGAACACGATGAATAAAGTCGCCCGTTAGTGCGATTTGTTGTGTGATATTGACTTTTGTTCCGAATTGTATCCGGGAAGTTTTAGAAAAGTTAATATCAAAATCGTAACGACCGTTTAACGAGAATAGAGTTCCGTACCGGTAGATAAAGTCCGCTCCGGCAAAATGTTCGGCGGGTGAATCAGTTTCAATAAGGCGTCGAATGGGTATGCCCAACGAATCGCCACGTAACGCCCAATACGGTAAACAATTATCTTTAACATTCTTCTGCGGCGTGCCTTTTAAAAGCGGATTTACTAAATCGTGCCTCCATCGATTAATCCGTTACCGACGCCTGCGAAGACATAATGCCTACCTACATTGATGTCGAATAAGTTCCCGATATCTCTCCACTTCAAATTAAGATTATAGAAACGGATAAACCCTTGATCGTCAGGTGAGAGATTTGCATTCGCCTGAATAATTGATAATGTCTTAATGAGAGAAACAAACCAAGTTTAACAATTTTAAATTAAACCCAGAAAATTCATTAGGAGCGATTAGTTTCTATTAAGCTTATTAAGAATAATAAGTTATAAGTTTTTGATAGAGTAAGATTTTCTTACTTAGATGAACCCCGTTCTACGGGGTGAACCAGTTAAAATCGCTTGATAGAACCCCGTTATACGGGGTAGAACATTCTATAAAGGTTATACAATTTCCTAATGAATTTTTAGGGTTAAAACAACAAGAATAATATTTTCGATTTCAGATAAATGAACTCAACCCCTATCAGAGTGTAAGCAAATACTCCCCTTCTCTTACCAAGAGAAGGGGTTGGGTCTACGAATCTGTCCGAAAAGTCTAAGCGAAGGCTGTCACAGCTTGTCCCGCTAATAGCGGGAAACCATTTCGTGACAGCAAATTGGTCAAAACTTGTCCCGATTTTATCGGGACGAGTCAATTTTAGTGTCATCGTATGCCCGCCAGCCATCTGAGTCTGTTGCAGAAGTCTTGTAACGTCATGCTGAACTTGTTTCAGCATCTAAAATTATTCTGTTTTTAGACCCCGAAACAAGTTCGGGGTGACGTATTCTGAGTTATACAACAGACTCATCTGTCGGGCTGGGACGATGACACCCAAGTTTTAGCGCGAACTTTAGTTCGCTTATTTCATTCATTTTGACGAAATAAATTTCGTGCTACAATCTATTTCTTTACTTTTTAGTCAACCTCGGAGTTTGGACTAAACTATTAAAGATCTACGACTCAACGTAGTCGTACCTACGGCCTACGACCTCTCTACGAGACCGTAGGTCGTAGAGGGGATGAGTTGAAAATACAAAGCTAAAATATTTCAACATTTCTAAAATAAAATGAACTACGTCTTCTTTTTTTCTAGTCGACGAATATATACAAACAACGCAACAGCTAACAAAGAAATTATAAGCGTAGCAAGAATTAATCCCCAGCGCCGGAAATCAAAAGAAGGAATAATACTAAGAGGATTATATAAGTTTTTTACAACTTTCGCATAAACTATTATCTTTAAGGTCAATATCTTCAACATAAGTAGATGAGTGCATAACACACTTGTTGTCGCTACAATGGATGAGACCGAGAGTGTGTCCCAATTCGTGCATAATTTCTTTGAGAATCCTGTTCTGCAGTAATGAGTCATCCTTAGGTAAACCGTAAAATTCATTATGCAGCCGGTGCGACGAAACGACTGCGGCTTGACCGTTTAATTCCGCTTCACCGAATACATAAGTCAAAATCGGAACGAACAAGTCTAAATCCGTTAAACCGATTATCTTTGATGCATAAGACTTTATTTTTGATTGTTTAAGAAGATTTAGTAAAAGCGTAGAATTATACTGTCCCCTGATAGAATCATAAGCTAAACCTACATCAAGTACTCCATTTGTAAATGACACGTTAAGCGAGAAAATACTACTTGCATTTTCACATAGAGACTTAATATTAAGTCCTTTGTAAAACCGAAAGCCCAATATTGCTATATCCATTACTTATCTAAGTTTATATCTCGATATTTTATTGTATAAAGTTGCTCTGTCAATATCTAATACTCCAGCCGCTTTTGATATATTCCAGTTGCATTGATTCAACACCTTTAAGATATGCAGACGTTCTATCTCCTCGAGTGAATCCGAGCTTGGTTTTATTCCATTCGATACAGATATTTGAAAAGGTAAATCTTCCTTTTTAATTGCAGGCGGCTTTCCGACAACCATCGCTCGCTCGATTGCGTTTGCTAATTCACGTATATTCCCGGGCCAGTCGTAACGCACCAAAACATCCATCGCGTCCGGGTCAATTTGTGCGATGGGTTTGTTCATTATCCGTGAAAACTTTTGGATGAAATGTTGAACGAGCAATGGAATGTCCGTTCGCCTTTCGCGCAACGGTGGAAGAAATATGGTGAACACATTCAACCTGTAGTACAAATCTTCACGGAATTTTCTTTCTCTTACGGCTAATTCCAAATCTCTATTTGTGGCGCAAATTACTCTTACGTCAACGTTAATAAGTTGCTCGCTACCTAATCTGATAAATTGCCGGGTTTCTAATACTCTGAGTAAATCGACTTGCAATTGGTTACTAACGTTTCCGATTTCATCGAAGAATATTGTTCCGCCGTCCGCCATTTCGAATTTACCTTTGCGGCGGTATTGAGCGCCAGTGAAGGCGCCTTTCTCGTGACCGAATAATTCACTCTCTAAAAGATTATCGTTGAGAGCGCCACAGTTTACGGGAATTATCGGGAAATATTTGCGTGAACTGTTAGCGTGTATAACCCGGGCGACTAATTCTTTTCCGGTTCCGCTTTCGCCCCTAATCAGAACTGTAGTATCGGTTTTGGCTACGGATGTAATTAATTCAAATACTTTTTTAATTTGTTGGCTCTCACCTATTATCTCATCGTATTGTGTACGTTCATCGATCTTTTGTCGGAGTTGGATGTTTTCTTGTAGAATTTTCTTTTGATTCACCACGTTGCTTACAAGGTGACTCAATTCATCCGGGGCAATCGGTTTTGTTACATAATCGTAAGCGCCTTCTTTTAAGGCTTGTACAGCCGATTCGACTGAAGCAAAAGCGGTAATGATAACTACAGTCAGGGATTTATCGATTTCTTTTAATCGGCGTTGGAGTTCTAAACCATCCATCCCGGGCATTTTTATATCCACGAAGGCGAGGTCGTAGCTTTTAATTTGAAGCTTTTTTAATGCTTCAGCTGCACTCTCGGCAACATCAACTGTGTATCCGTCTTCTTTGAACCATTTTTGTAATGATTCTCTAACGATTTTTTCATCGTCAACTATCAATATTCCGAAATTTATATTTTCCATTTAAATTACCTAAATATCTCTTGTGTGTATTGCGAACTAATGAGATATCGCTCATCTGCAGATGGTGCGCCACTAACAAGATACATTTTTCGATAATGTGTTCAAAGTTTACTTCTTTAAATTCAAATGCCTGTTGTTTCGAAAACAATAACAGGTTTTTCACGATGTTTCCGCAGTGCATTGTCTCTTCAATAACAAAATTCAGATCGTATAAAATATTTTCGAAGTCTTCTTTAGATAAATTATTTTCTCTCAATCGTTTTGATTGAAGTTTAATGTATGTCAAAATACCCTCTAGGGGGTTATTTAATTCGTGTGCAACGGTAGCAGACAATTGACCCAATGAAGCCATCTTTTCTATAATTTCTTGGTTCGCCGACTTTAATTTTTTCGTCATCAGATTAAATTCTTGGGCGAGTGCCCCGATTTCTGTTTTCAATTTATCAGAATAATCATAACTATTGAAAAGATAACGATTTGATTCCGTGCTTCCCGGATGTGTTCATCTACTTGGTCTAACGACATCTTAATATCGAGAACGCCAAGCACTGTGATTGATCCGGTTCGTTCTTAATCGGATTTATCCCGAAAAATGCAATAGAAAATTGTTTCTTCCACTAATAGTTGATGCTGAATGGTTTGCAGCGAAAGAATATTTTACCCCGAAAAATTCGGGGTGAACTTTTTCTAATGCAATGCAATTAGAAAATGTGTCCTTAAATTGTTCGATATCAATAGATTACAGGGATCGAACTTTTAAATGATTTCTCAAATGCAATTTTCGGGATTTATCAACCCAATAGAACGATGCTCATCGGACCTCACAACTAAACTTGTATGCCATTAGATACTCCTCTTGCATCTTGACGGTGTAGTAGGCATAACTACCGAAAAATATAAGCATAACTCCAAGAAGAATTATGAAGAGCCGGGAAAATAAAGTGTTGTGGATTTTTACCATCGCGCTACTCAAAATTTCAGAATTTGTACCAGAAAGAATGGGAATCCTGTTTTCAACTTTTTTTAGAAACATATTTTTTATTCGTGCCAGTTCGTTCTGATGCCAATTTTTCGCCTTAGCTCTTTTCCTTTTCGTTAGACCGAAGAATTTCAGGAGATGATAATACAACAAAATGTCTGGTATCTTTTAATAGTAAACTCCTCGGGTATCATTACAATACTGGTAATGTACTGGGTATCGATAATGTCTTTTGTGGATTCCGACATCGAAGCAATTCGATTCCTTATCGAGATGTCATAAGGACAACCGTCGCATTCGTAATTACGGTCGCAAAGTTTATACAATATATTTACTTATTTGAGAATTTTTGTTGGGAGGGGTGTGTACTTCACTGAACACCGGGAAATATTTTCCAATTAACGTAAAAGCAACGAAGCCAAGACTGACAATCGCCATTGTGATAAAAACCTCCATCCACGACGGTAAGTAAGATGCCCCTGATCCCGATTCCATACCTGTTACTGATACATTCATCCGGTTTAAAATGAAACCCAGAATAACGAATAGAGCTGAGTAAAACAGTCCAGCCCTGTTAAATCTAATCTTTTTAAAATTCATCATGATGAACGGAACAATAAGACCTAAAAACACCTCCAACCAATACAAATATGTTTCAGTGCGATTTAGGAAAAGCAGATCGAATGAATTGCGATCCATTAGATCAATAAATTTTACAACTACATTAACCATAATCAAAATTACCATAACTTGACCTAATCTGAGCAACAACGGAAATTCAAGCTCTCTTTTGAATGTTCGAGAGCTTAAATACGATTCGATGATTACCATCCCACATCCGACTGTCAATGCCGAAATGAAAAAGAATACCGGCAACAACTCCGAGTACCACAAGCCGTATAATTTATTCGGAACGATCAGATACAAAGAGCCGAGTGAAGATTGGTGTAAGGTCGATAAGAGTACGCCCGCTATGACGAGAGGAATAGTTATCGACTTAATAATTTTGAGCGGCGTTTTCCAACCTAAGCGTTCGAGTACAATAGGACTAAATTCTAACGCGAGCACGGTTGTGTATAGCATTACACACCAGGCAACTTCGAACATAACCGACCTTGGATTCCACATAATTAGAGTATGCCAAATTTTGTCGGGCCTACCTAATTCAATCATTAATGCTGTAATTACAAGCAGATAACCGAGAAATGCGGTTAAAATGGCGGGCCTTACTAAGGGTTTGAAATCTTTAAGGTTAAAGATATAAACTATACCGCACAATGTAAATCCACCTGCAGACAAACCTACACCGCAGAGTATATTGAAGCCAAGCCACAAACCCCACGGAAATTCATCCGACAGATTTGTAGCAGCGCCTAAACCTCCTGTAAATCGAATAAAAACCGAATACAAACCGAGTGTGATTAATATAATTGCAACACTCTTCCAAAAAGTTAACCTCGATAAAAATGATTTATCCATATTCATTCCCTAATTATTCTCTTCATTATTTTCTTTTAATTTTCGCTCGAATTCAACTACCTCTTTTCGGCGATTCGTAATCCACCATATTCCGTATAGGAGTGTTCCGCCGACCATTACGATTGAAGGAATTTTTGAGAGTGCGCTCCAAGTCAGTTCCGGTAACGGTTGTGTTTCCAAGTGGGTTTTAAATCCTAATTTTTCGAATGGTACATCGGATATATACAGGATTGAGGTCCCGCCTACTTCATTTTCACCATAAATATGATTGACATATTTATCTGGGTTTTCACTAATAATTCTATGAGCTTCTTTAATTAAATCGTTGTAATCTCCAAATATTGCAGCTTCTGCGGGACAAGCTTCAACACAAGCCGTAGTGCCTCCTTCCAAAATTTTTTCGTAGCAGAATTTACATTTTTGTACTTTCGGAGTAAGACTCATCCATTCGTACGTCGGAACTTGGAACGGACAAGCCATCATGCAATAACGGCAACCGATACATTTGTGGCTGTCGTAAACTACGGCACCGATTTCGGTTTTACTAAACGCTCCAACAGGACAAACAGATTCGCAAGTGGGATACTTACAGTGCATACATAATCGTCGGACGTAGCGCTCTTCGTGTTCATCAATAACTGTATAGGCAGTTGCTGAGAGTTTTGTTTCCTCCACTTCCGGTAGTTTATTTTGAGCTTTACAGGCAGCCTCACACTGCTTGCACCCAATACACTTTGTAATATCAACTAAGATTGCTTTAGATTTCATAGATTCCCTTTCAAGTTTCAGAGTTATTATGAGAGAAATTCGCTTTGAAATCTTTTCCAGTGTTCTTCACCAAGTTGATTCAAAATATTTGCTGCCAGTAATCCGCCGTCGGATAATGTTTGAACAGCAAATCGCTGCCCGTTTGCTGTAGCGACCAGAAATTCTCTGAAGTGCCGAAACTCACTCTTCAGCCAATCGATTGCATCTTCTGCGATCTTGAGATTCATCAAGTTCGAGGATAGGTTAACTGGTTCTATTACTGCAAACCAACCAAAGTTATACGGTTCTTTGAGTAGTTCAGGGTTCTCCAATAAATCGTTGTTGACTTGAATTATCTTACCTGATACAGGTGCAACAAACTCCAATTTTTTGTTTCCTGAATTGATGCTAAAAAATGTCTGCCCTTGTTTTATAACATCCCCGATGGCAGGAAGCGTAATGCGGTCGATTGTACCTGTGATTTTTGCAATAAAATCATCTATACCAACTTTCACTTTTCCTGATTGCAATATATGCGCCCAGGTATGTTTTGGATGTAGGAATACACCTGTCGGCAGTCGGATATCCTTTTCCCGGATTTCTGATGAATTTACTTTTGTGCGTTGTGGCTCGTTTACTACTTTTTTGTGAATTAAATAATCGATGACGATAAATAACACGATTGTAAGTACAACTAATAATGCAGTCATTTTAATCTCCTTATAAGTACAAAAATAAAGCCAGAAAAATGAAAATGTTGAATTATTGCTAAATTTTACTTTTTCGGTAGTAGATGTGCAACTGCTTTCCATGCCCTTGCGAACTTGAATTCTTTGTATGTCGGACTCTTCTCATTATGACATGTTACACAATGCGCATCAATTGCTTTTTCGTCTTTATATTCAGTCAATCCGGCTGCAATTGCTTTTGCTTTATCCTTCATAATTGCCATTGATTTGTATGCAGACCCGGCGCCGTGGCATGCTTCGCAAGTAACGCCTTCCTTCTTATCATAACCTTGTTCTAATAATTTTGTATCTGCTTTTGCTGCTGTAACGTGACACTCAAGACATTCGGGACTCTCGTTTGCAACTTTCTTTAATCCTTTTTCTTTTGCGATTTTTTGTGCTTCTTCAGATTCTAAAACTTTGTACGCATTGGCATGTTTGCTCTTTTCCCAAATCTCTGCCATAGCACCCTTCTTCTCACCTTTATGGCAAGGGGTACAAGTCTTAACGCCTACAAATTTTTTGGGGGCTAACAAACTTCCGAAAAAGAAGAATGTAAGAACCAATACGTTGGTGATTATTTTTTTTATAGTTTTTCTCCTTTTTATTTAAATGAGT
>JAHJRJ010000240.1 GCA_018830765.1 Bacteroidota bacterium
ATTGGCAGAGTCCCGAAGACAAGTGAAGTCGTCGAGATAGATGATTACACGATAACGATATTAAAAGCAACAAGGACTAAAATTGATAAATTAAAGTTGGAGATAAAACCACCATCGGCAGAGTTTTGAATAATGAAGTATAAAAATAAGTGAAGCGGTTTGATTATTCAGTAATAATTGACTAAATTAGAAGCGAAATTTGAAATTTTCGGTACAAAATACAGACGGTAAAGCAAGGTCAGGGATACTCGAAACCGACCACGGAATAATCGAGACACCGGTTTTTATACCAGTTGGAACTCAGGGTTCGGTGAAGGCAATCGAACAGCGTGAGCTTGAAGAGATAGGCGCTCAAATTATTTTGGGCAACACTTACCACTTGTATTTAAGACCCGGAACCCAAATTATAAATCAGTTAGGCGGGTTGCACAAGTTCATAAGCTGGAACAAACCGATACTGACCGACAGCGGCGGGTATCAAGTATTCAGCTTATCGGATTTGAATAAAATTTCGGAAGACGGGGTTACATTTAAATCGCATCTTGACGGTTCGACTCATTTATTTACACCCGAAAGTGTGGTCGATATTCAGCGGTTCCTCGGCTCAGATATTATGATGGTGTTGGACGAATGCACAACTTATCCGGCTGGTTACGAGTATGCAAAAAAATCGATCGAGCTTACGCGCAAGTGGGCAGAGCGATGTAAAATTAAATTTGAGAAAAGCGAAAACTTGTATAATCACACACAAGCGCTTTTCGGTATAGTTCAAGGAAGCACCTATTCTGATTTGCGCGAAATGTCTGCTAACGACCTTATAGCATTTGAATTCGACGGGTATGCAATCGGCGGATTATCGGTGGGTGAACCTGTGGCAGATATGTATGCGATGACCGATATATGCACAGACATTTTGCCGGCAGAGAAGCCGCGGTATTTAATGGGTGTAGGAACACCGGAAAATATTTTGGAATCGATTGAGCGCGGTGTAGATATGTTCGATTGCGTTATGCCGACTCGCAACGGACGGAACGCGATGCTGTTTACTTCGAAGGGTAGTCTGTCTATCAAGAATGCTACCTTCAAAGACGACAGTACACCGATTGACCCCGACTGCAGATGTTATGCTTGCAGGAATTTTTCGCGAGCTTATGTTCGACACTTGTTTCAAGCCCGCGAGATTTTAGCGTTGCAATTGGCAACGATACACAATCTTTATTTTTACCAGTGGTTGGTTCGCGAAGCAAGAAAGGCGATTACACAAAACCGGTACGCGGAATGGAAATTGGAACAACTAAAAGTTTTAATTAAACAAAAAAACGTAACTACTCAGCATCCTTAAAAATAAAATTCAAAATATGCCACAAAAACTCTAAAACACAAAAAAGGCACAAAAAATTTAGTGGAATTTAGTGTTTTGGTGCTTTAGTGGCAAAAAAATCATGAATGCAGAATAGTTCCCCTTTAATGCTGAGCAGTTACCAAAAATTAAACATATAAAATAAGGAGAAAAACTTGAATATTTTAAATTTAATTGCAATGACCCCTCAAGGTGGAGATGCGGGCGGTGGGATATTTTCCACGATAATTATGTTTGCTCTTATAATTGCGATATTTTATTTTTTAATTATCAGACCGCAGCAGAAACGCCAGAAGGGAAGACAAAAGCTACTTGATTCAGTTCAAAAGGGCGACAAAGTTGTAACAATCGGCGGTGTTCACGGAGTTGTTGAAGGTGTCGAAGACAAAACACTATTATTAAAAATCGCCGATAATGTTAAAGTGAAGGTCGAAAGAACGGCTATTTCATCTATAGGTGGGAAAGGAGAAGCTGAGGCTCCAAAGATAGGTTAAATCCAATTTAACTTCCGGAGTTTTTATGGATAGGAAACGATTTGTGTTTAATACAATTGACGAAGCAATAGAAGATATACGTAACGGTAAAATAGTTATCGTAGTTGACGATGAAGACCGTGAAGACGAGGGTGATTTTATAGTTGCGGCAGAGAAGTGCACTCCCGAGATAGTTAATTTTATGACTAAGTATGGCAGGGGAATTATATGCGCACCGATCACAACGAAAAGAGCTAACGAACTTGGTTTGAATTTAATGGTTGAAAGCAATACCTCGCTTCACGAAACTCCTTTTACGGTTTCTGTGGATTATATTCACGGAACTACAACGGGTGTATCTGCACAAGATCGCACTGCGACAATTCTTGC
>JAHJRJ010000241.1 GCA_018830765.1 Bacteroidota bacterium
CAATATAGAAAATTGTTTGAGAATTGGCAAAAGGAAAGAGGAAAACAAAAGGAGTTATGGAGGGATGGAAGGAGAATTGCGGATTTGAGACCCCCTGCCTGACGGACGGGCAGAGTTGCGGCTACCAGCCTGCGTTCACATGTCAAATACACCAACCGATGGTAGCCGCAGACTTTATGTCTGCGGGCTGATATAACGCAACCATGAAGCCTGCCTGCCGCTGCGAAGCAGTCCTTTAGACAGGCAGGGTTGCTGCAAGTGGCTTTAATTCCAATCATCTAGATTGTAAACTGTCGAACCACGAAACGGATAATCATGCCAATTATTTACAATTTCTTTTCTAACCGGATTATTGAGGATGTACCTAATTTGTTTTGGGAGGTCTTCATCTTTTCGAAGAATATGATCGTAGAAGTCTTTTTGCCAGTGCACATCCGATACATTTTTATATAGCCAGTATCCCGTATCTTGTTTGAATGACTTGATTGCGCTTAGCGGGTCTGATTGTTCTTCTTTTCCAGAAAGGATAATATGACAATGGTCTGGCATGAAGAGATAAATTTGAGCATCGCAAGAAAATTTTTGTGCACTGGAGAGCAACATTTTCTCAAAGACTTCAAACCGTTCACGAGTGGTAAAAAATGTTGTGCGGTTCTTCAAGCACAGTGTAAATGCAACAGTTTGAAATCCACGATAGAACTCTGGTGGAAGTCTATGTTTCTTTTCCCGAATTAACATTTTTCAATGATATCCTTAAATAATCTAAGTCATCATCCGCAACCATGAAGGTTGCGGCTACCAGCCTGCGTTCACATGTCAAATACACCAACCGATGGTAGCCGCAGACTTTATGTCTGCGGGCTGATATAACGCAACCATGAAGCCTGCCTGCCCGACAAAGCCGTTCTGACTCTCAATTTTATTTATAGACATTACCGCGCCAATCAATTGCCTCAACATAAGCTTGACGGAGCAATAATTCTCAACTTACCGGAACGAATACGATAAAATCCTGCCCACTCTCCCTTAAGTCTTTTGATGTTAATGTTGATATCCTCTCCCTGGAATTTTTTCAAAGCCAGCCTAATTTCAGTAAGAATGAAGTCTTCGCTTGGCTACTTTACGAGATGGTTTGCCATAATGCTTCTCGATGTCGTTCTGCTCCTTCTCTGAGATAAAAGGTATAATAAGAGATCTCAGACTCATCATTTCCTGAGCAAGCACCTCGCGAACACTTTCCTTGACAGTGTCTTTTAACTCTTTTTTTGAAATGGTTATCGAAGGCATTTTTCTATTTTAACATTATTCATAGTATAATTTAAATCTTTTCAACCTAAAAACAAAAAACCCCACCAAGAATATGATGGGGTTTGGATTGGACTTATCTGATTAACAGCATTTTTCGGATCTGCGTAAATGATTTACTTGGATCGGATACGCTGGTTGCTTCTATGCGATAGAAATAGACACCGCTAGCAACGATATTCCCAGAGTTATTTGTCGAGTTCCATTCAATTGATTTGTAGCCGGCATCCTGTATTTCATCTGTAAGAGTTTTTACTTCCTGACCAAGTATATTGTAAATTTTAAACATTACATTGCTTGTAACAGGTAATTGATATTTCAACACAGTAATTGGATTAAAAGGATTGGGATAATTCTGCTTCAAGGCGTATGTTTTAGGAATACCATCCGTGTCATCTGCTACATTAACTATTCCATTACCATTCACTTTAACACTATCAGGAGAACCTGGGCCATCGTGCGTGAAGATGACGTTACCGCTATTTGCTCCAGTAGATGATGGCATAAAGGTAATGTAGAATTTTGCCGAATCTGAGGCAACAATGCTTGCAAAAGTTGGAGTTACTGCGAAGCTTGTGTCCGATGATGTTACACTGGAGATAGTCAACGTTGCTGTGCCGGTGTTGTACACAGTGACGCTATCCTGCTTACTTGAGCCTACAAGCACATTACCATAAGAAAGATTTGTTGGTGAAACAGAAAACACCGGTGCAACACCAGTTCCGCTTACAGATACTGTGTCCGCTGAACCGGCTGCGTTGTGCGAGAATATTACATCTCCGCTCTTTGCCCCTGTAGATGTGGGGCTGAATGTAATGTAAAACTTCTGACTTGCCGATGGTGCAAGTGAGCCGCTTGCAGGAGCAACGGTAAAATCAGCATTATTCGATGTAACAGATGTAATCGTGAGTGCTGCTGTGCCTGTGTTCGTAACAGTAACGCTGTCTTGTTTACTGGAACCTACAAGCACATTACCATAAGAAAGATTTGTTGCTATGACTCAGGAAATTCTTGACTTCTCGAGGGGTGTCAGCGTTACGAATTTCGAAGAAGTAGAAATAGGTGAGATTTTGGACAACGTGATAATGTTTATTGAAAAAGATTTTATAAAGAAAAAGATAAAGATAGAAAAGGATGTTGCCTACGATGGAAAATTTACTTTAGACCCGGATAAGATTACACGCGTCTTCTACAACATTGCCGGGAACGCCGCGGATGCTATGCCGAAAGGCGGGAATTTTAAGATACGAACTTACAAAAGCGATGTCAAAGATCGCGTGCTCGGATTGAATTTAGGCGCCGACGATTATCTGCCTAAACCTTTCGCATTCTCCGAATTACTCGCCCGGATCAGATCTCTTATGCGGCGAGCGGGTGGCGAAAAATCTAACGAGTTGACTCTCGAAGATTTGACCGTTAACATCGCCACACGCAAGGTTACACGGGCGGGGAAAAAAATCATGCGGCAAGTGGTAGGTGAGGTGTAGGAAGTGGAACCAGACGCGTTAATTTTACAAGACAGAAAGCGGGGAGTTATAGATGTTCAGTGTGAAGAATCTCCCGGTTGTACTGATAACAAATAGGAGTGGTGATTGCCAAAGCCCGCAAACGGAGATGGAAGCCGATCCCGAAGGATTAATAAGCCCGAACTGTATTTGGGAAAGCCCTCGCTTGATGCTAAAATGCCAAAATCCTCTAAATATGCTAATGGTGTGTAAAAATATAAATACGGGATTAGAAAAAATCCAAAAATTTAACCGCTTTTTATCTCACACAAATTATTTTTTCCTATATATTCCTTCTGGCTTGTTTAGGAAATGATTTTATTTATATATATATTGGGTTTTAGAGAAGCAGGTTTTTACAAAGTACTCACAAAAATAAACACAAGAAAAATTTAAATCATAAATAAAATCAAGAACGCATAATGAAAACAATTCGATTACTTGTTATTGAGGATAATCGACTTCTGCGTGATGGCATTGCATCAATGCTCAAAAAGCAGTCTGATATGCATGTTGTTGCCACAGTTAGTAATGGCGAAAACATTCTAATGACAATGGAGAAGCATAAACCAAATATCGTTCTTCTCGATCTCGGTTTACGAAATCAAAACAATTTGCAAGTTGTAAAATTAATTAAGAAGGATTTTCAGGAAACCAAAATAATAGTGATGGATCTTATACCGCTTCAGGTAGATGTTTTCGAATTTGTCCAGGCAGGAGTATCAGGATTCATACTCAAAGATGCAAACATTACTGAATTTTATAAAACGATTCGAACAGTTTATCAAGGTGTTCAAGTTTTACCACCGCATTTAACCGGCTCACTTTTTTCTCAAATCGTTGAACATTCAATTAACGGATACAAACCTTCCGCAATCGTTGAATCGGTTCGTATGACAAAACGTGAACGGCAAGTGATCGAACTGATTGCAGATGGTTCTACTAATAAAGAGATTGCACAAAAACTTCATCTCTCAACCTACACAGTGAAGAGCCACGTCCATAACATACTTGAAAAATTAGCGCTTCATACGCGCTTGCAGGTTGCAAAACATGCTCATCTTTCTGGCGCTTATAAAACAACAATGGATACGACTTCATTAATCAGCGAGTAATTTTCTGTCGTTGGTTCACCTATAAGATGTAGTTCCTTTTTCATCCCTTTGGACTATTGTTTTGTTTTACAGATTTTTCTATAATTTATTGAGGTATAGTGACAAAACACCAAAATTTTTTCTAAGAAGTTGCACTGCCCTGTTAACAGATGAACATTTGGTGTCAAGCGAAATTATTTATAACAGAATTTATTACTCGTAAGAGAAACAAAAACATATCCGGAGATAAAATATTATGAAGAAAAAAGAAGTACAATCTCAACGTAATGTCCTTCCAAAATCCCCTACAAGTATTCAAGGATTGGACGAAATCACGGGCGGAGGATTACCGAAAGGCAGACCGACGCTTGTATGCGGCGGTGCGGGCTGCGGAAAGACGCTTTTTGCCATGGAGTTTCTCGTCCGCGGAGCAACGCAGTACAATGAACCGGGCGTCTTTGTGTCGTTCGAGGAAACAGAGAAAGAACTGACAGCAAACGTTGCTTCGTTGGGGTTCGATTTGGACAGCCTTGTAGAGCGCAAAAAGATTTGGCTTGAGCACATTCAAATTGAACGGGGTGAAATCGAACAAAGCGGTGAATACGATTTGGAAGGTTTGTTTATCAGGATCCATCACGCAGTTGAGAGCATCGGCGCTAAGCGTGTTGTGCTGGATACCATAGAATCACTCTTTTCATGGTTGTCAAATCCTCTTATACTGCGTGCTGAACTGCGCCGGTTATTGCGCTGGCTGAAAAGGAAAGGCGTAACAACAATAATTACTGCAGAGCGAGGCGAAGGTACCTTAACGCGTCAAGGTTTGGAAGAGTACGTCTCCGATTGTGTCATTCTGCTCGATCATCGCGTGAACGATCAATCATCCATACGACGGCTGCGTATTGTCAAATATCGCGGTTCAACGCACGGTACGAACGAGTATCCTTTCCTTATTGATGAAGATGGTTTTTCTGTTCTGCCTGTCACTTCCCTGGGA